>RXJP01000059.1 GCA_003963315.1 Rhodocyclaceae bacterium
GCTCTACAACTACATGCACGGTATCGGATTGGATGACGATGTGCGCCATTGGTTCACCGACCGTGTGCCGAAGACCCAGGTGGGGCGACACCGCATCGCCAAGGCGCTGGCGATGCGGTGAAAGGCTGTCTCAATCGCCGGCCAATTGTGCTTCCAGGACCAGTGTTTTAACCACGCTGGGCCGGGCGCCCATCCGCTCGGCATGGGCGGCGTAGGCGGGAAAGACGGAAAGGTCGGCGCCGCTGACCATGGCGAATCGGCGCCATACCCAGAACAGGTAGCCATCCACCGCCGTCCAGTGATCGAACACCCATTCCCGCCCGGCCAGCTTGCCGTCGATGATGGCGAAGTTCCGTAACTGCTCCGCAATGGCTAGCCGCTTGAGGCTTTCTTCGCTATTCGGCGCATCGCAGAAATTGCCAGGCTTGGCGATGCGGGTGATGGGCGGATGCAGGCCGGAACTGCACCAGGACATCCAGGAAATGGCCTGGGTGCGCTCCATCAGCGCTGAGGGCAGGAGCTTCGCCGTGGGAAACAGGCTGTCGAGAAAGCTCAGGATCGCCGTGTTCTCGCTGATGGTCTGCCCGTTTGCCACCAGCAAGGGCACCTTGCCCTTGGGATTGAGGGCGAGATAGGCCTCGGTCTTCTGTTCCCCCTTTTTCAGGGATACCGGCACCAACTCGAATGTTGCGCCCGCTTCCAGCAGGGCTAGGTAGGAGACCATGGAACAGGCGAAGGGGGCGTGATAGTAGGTCAGCTTCATCGTTGATCCTTTGTAGTGAGAGGGCAGCGATATCAGGAAATTTTCCTGAAGTTGGTGAAGCGCCAATTATCCATGCCGGTTTCCACTTTCCTGAGTCGAATTCCTTCAGGCCTATGTTTCTTTGTTGTTGACAACCCAACTTTAAATGTTTAATGTTAAGACATGTAACGATCGTTACATACATAAATCAGGATGCGCCGGGGCGCTTGCTTTGGAAGATGGTTGGTCAGGAGACTAAGAATGAACGGGATAACACAGTTGGGATATGTCGGTTTTTCGGTAAGCGATCTCGCACGGTGGGAAGAGTTCGCAGTCCAGGTATTGGGAATGCAGGTCGGAAGCCGAGATGGGGAAACAGGATTGAATCTCCGTATGGACAGGCGCGACCAGCGGGTCGTCTTGCAAAAAGGAACCGAGGACGATCTGGCATTCACCGGCTGGGAACTTCCATCAGAGGAGGCCTTGGCTGCGTTTGTCGCCAAACTGAGTGAACAAGGTTTCGCAATCCAGAAGGCGGCAAAAGAGCAAGCCCAGAAGCGGAGCGTTGAAAGCCTTTATGTTGCGAAAGACCCCAACGGGGTTCAGCTTGAGTTTTATTTCGGAGCTGGGGTTTCAAAGGAACCCTTCAAGTCGCAGGTGAATATTTCCGAATTTGTCACCGGCGCTCTGGGTATGGGCCATGTCCTGCTGATTGCAAAGAACAAGGGCGAAACGGACGCGTTCTATAGAAAAGTCATGGGGTTGAAGCTCAGTGATTACATTCGCCAGGAAGTCGCCCCGGGCGTGGTTATTGATGCGACTTTCCTGCACGTTAACGGGCGCCACCATACGCTGGCTTTTGCCGAGGTCCCTGATCCCAAGCACATCAATCATGTGATGGTTCAGGTTGAGGATATGAGTGACGTCGGCCGCGCCTATGACCGCTGCACCAACATGGGCGTCCCCATCGTAATGGGCCTGGGCCACCATCCCAATGATGAAATGTTCTCGTTCTATGCCCAGTCGCCATCGGGTTTTGCCGTGGAATTCGGTTGGGGTGGCTTGACCATAGATGATGAAAACTGGGACGTAAAGAACTACACGCAGCTAAGTGATTGGGGCCATCGTCGGGTTGCCGCTTAAGAAAGGGAGTCCGGTCATGGAATCCGCGAAAAGAATTAGCGAGAGCAATGCGATGGTCGACTCTGCGGCATATCGAAGCGGAATGCGGCTTTTGGCAGCAGGGGTGTCAATTATTGCGTCTCGCCACGAAGCGGAAAAAGCAGGCCTCACTGCCACCGCAGTCTGCTCGATAACGGCGGATCCTCCCAAGCTGCTCGTATGCGTAAATAAATCCGTTGCCGCCAGTTCGATTATCGAAAAAAGCGGGAAGTTGAGCGTCAATGTACTTTCGGGAAATCAGGAGGCAACCGCAAAGCGATTTGCGGGAATGATTGATGGCGTTCGCGGGGAAAGCCGATTTGAGGATGGTGCATGGGATGTGTTGGAAACCGGAGCTCCTGTGCTCAACGACGCGTTGGTCAGCTTCGATTGTCGCGTCGTGGGCATTCTGGAAGAGAGCACGCATAAAGTCTTTTTCGCGGAGGTTGTGGCCGTAAAGGAAAAGGCCGATGCAGAAGCGTTGGTCTATCTCAATGGCAAATTTCAAACACTGAAAACCCACTTTGAATAATTAAGTAATTAACAGAACACAGGAAGAGGATATGAACACGACCATTGAATCAGGATTGGCTAACCAATTGATTCCCACCGAAGCGGAGTTGATCCAACGCGCGAAAAACATGATTCCCACCTTGATCGCCCGCGCCGATGCCTGCGAGAAGGCACGGATGGTGCCGCCCGAGACAGTGAAAGAATTCGAAGAAGCCGGCTTCTTCAATATTGTCCGCCCCAAGGCCTTGGGGGGGTATGAAATGAGCCCCCATGTTTTTTACAAGGTACTGCACGAAATCGGCCGGGGTTGTGGATCCAGTGCCTGGGTGTTGATGGTGATCGGAATCCACAATTGGGAAATGGCCCTTTTCCCGGAGCAAGCCAGCCAGGATCTATGGGGCAAGGACCCGAACGCAAAGACCTCGTCGTCCTATCATCCCTGGGGCAAGGTCGAGCGGGTGGAGGGCGGTTATCTGATGAATGGGACTTGGCGCTTCTCCAGCGGTTGCGACCATTGCACCTGGGCCATTCTTGGGGGGATGATTTTCAATAAAGAAACTGGTGCGGTGGAAGACAACCGGGTGATGCTCGTTCCCCGTACCGACTACACGATTTCGGACAATTGGTATGTGTTCGGATTGGCTGGTTCGGGCAGCAAGGATTTGATCCTGGAAAACGTGTTCGTGCCGGAGCACAGGACCCATAGTCTGCTGGATTGTTTCAATATGGTTGACGCCGAAAAGCGGAATCCCCTTTACCGTACCTCTTTCGGCAACACCTTCAGCTTTGCCGTGGCATCAGTGATGATTGGCATTGCGCAAGGCGCCATCGACGTGTACATCGAGCAAATGAGGGTCCGTACCAACACCATGGACGGAAGCAAGACAGGCTTGAGCCCTTATGTGCGTGATCGACTTGGTCATGCCAGCTCCAAGGTGCGCGGAGCCAAGGCCCGTTTGGCGGCCGCTATGGCTGAAATGGAAAAAACCATTGCCGAGGGCCGGCAAATCCCCATGATGGATCGAGCCAACTACAAATGGGATGCCGGCCGCATTGGCCGGGATGCCGAAGAAGCGGTGCACCTGCTCTATAAAGCCACCGCTGCGCGGGGAACCATGTTGAGCAATCCTATCCAGCGGTTCCTGAGGGACGCGCTTGTCGGCTCGAATCACATAACCCTCAACGCAGACGATTCCGCGGGCAATGCCGGGGGTGTGATGTTGGGCGCGGAAACGACGGATTTGGTGCTGTAATTCCCGGTGGGGCCGCTTTGTTGAGGATAGGCGGACGCCCATCTTCAACAATGCGACATAGAGGCGGAGACAGCATGAAAAAGAGTACCAATGCGAAGGAGTCAAAAAAGGTGAAGGCCGGTTCGTCAAAACGCAACACCGTCAACCCGGACAAGATTCTCGACGCGGCAATGGAGCTGATGTCCGAATTCGGTTATGCGGGTACGAGTATTTCGCGAATCTGCGAAAAAAGCGGGTTCCCGGCGACGTCGATCTATTGGCACTTTGGAAGCAAGGAAAGATTGTTGACCGCAGCCATAGAGCGCAGTTTTGTCCGTTGGTTGGATGCGCTCCCGGATGCAGAGAAAGTGAAGGGACCGCTGATCGATCGCCTGGATAAGTTGGCTGTGCTGGATGCCAGCCACTTTGAGGACCAAATGGAATTCCTCCGGCTGATGTTGATTGCCGGTTTGGAGCGCCGGAGTGCGGATCCGGAAATCATGAAGATGGTTGGGCGGATTCGTACCCATGCCCGCGAATTCCTGATTTCTCGAATCGTCGGCTTCACAAAGAGCTGCGGCATAGAAATTTCGATCGAAAAGACCGAAAGCCTGGCCAAGTTCTGGATGGCGTGCAGCGACGGCGCTTTCATTGCGTCTCAGGTCGAACCAGATGAAACCAGCGTCCAGGAAATCCTGATTATGTCGGGCAGGGTGATTGTCGCCCTCATCGAAGGAGAGAAGGATGCCGGGAAAACCTTGGCGAGCGGCGGAACCGAATCCAATGTGACGCCACTCAAGACCGCGGCAGTCCGGGGTAAGAAAGCCTAGGCACCCGCGGCGGTTAAACATTATTTAAAGGCCCAAAGAGAATGAGTATTGAAAGTAAGAGTCAACTGGTCCAGGCCGATGGCCTTCGCCTTCATGTCACGGAATTCGGCCAAGGACGTCCTTTGGTTTGGCTACATGGCGCTGGCGCTGGTGCGAATGGTGTCGATAACTTCATTCGCAACTTTCCGGAATTTCCTGATTTCCATAACCTGGTTTTCGATGCCCCCCGTTATGGAAAGTCGGACAAACCGGCAGTGAATGCACCCCTCTTCACTTTCAATGCCCACCAATTAGCGGCGGCCTTGGATACGTTGGGGATAACGCGGGCCAATTTCGTCGGGAATTCCTTGGGGGGGGCCACCGCGATCAAATTGGCGGCCACTCGCCCGGACTTGGTGGATCGGCTGATCCTCATGGCGCCAGCCGGCCTGACTGCGCCGGGAGAGCCGCCGACCGATGCCATCAAAATCATGGTCAGTGCATTGCAGGATGGCCCCACCCGGGAAAAAGTGGCTGCTTTTTTGAATGCGATCGTCTTCGACCCCAAGCTGCACATTACCGAAGCGATTATCGAGAAGCGCTACCAGGCTTCCCTGGACCCCGAAATCCAGGCCACTCGGGAAGGCACAAAGATCGTTCCCTCCCATCTCCACGATGAACTCAAATCAATCAAGGCAAAAAGCCTGATCATCTGGGGCCGCGAGGATGCCGTGTTGCCGGTGGAATGCGGCTATCGCGCAATCGCCGGACTTGAATATGCGGAGCTGCGGGTCATTAGCCAGTGCGGACACTGGGTCCAGCATGAACACGCTGCCTGGTTCAACCGTGCAATCCGGGAGTTCCTGACGACCTGATTCAGATGTTCTGCCGGTAGTGATTCGCCGTCGCTACCGGGGCTACACCAGGCGAATCAAAATTACAGGAGGAAAACTAATGAACGGGAAATCTCCCAACGTTCAGGGGCTCGGCTTGTCTACAAAAGTCTGCTCCCTGTCCATTGCAATAGCATCCTTGTGTGCCGCATCGTTTGTTCCGAGCAACGCCCTGGCGTTCGAAATCGAAGGAACTGGCGATGTGAAAATGCGCTGGGACAATACGCTGAAATATACGGCCGCCTGGCGGATGAATAACCCGGATGGTGCGGTCGCCAATCAAAACGGCGCACAGCCCAATGTCGATTTCGGTGACATGGCGTTCAAGAAGGGAATGATCAACAACCGTGTCGACCTTCTTTCCGAGTTCGACTTGGCTTATCAGAACCTGGGCGCCCGCATTTCCGGCGCCGCTTGGTATGACGCCGAATACAACAAGAATCACAACGATTTTGTTGGTGCTCCGCCCAATACCATCGCCGCAGCGATGGGTGGGCCGAACAACCTCATCCCCAAAGCGGCCAAAAACATCATGGGGCAGCGTGCCGAAATCGCCGATGCTTTCGTCTATGGGAAGTTCGACATTGAGGACAAAACCCTTTCCTTGCGGGTCGGCAAACATAGCCTGATCTATGGCGAATCGCTGTTCCTGGGGAATAACGGCATTGCCGCAGCCCAAGGGCCGGTTGACGCCGTTAAGTTGCTATCGCTCCCCAATGTCCAATTTAAAGAAGTTGCCATGCCTGTCGGCCAAGTTTCGGGCAATTTCTCAATCTCTCCCGACGTGAGCATTGGCGCCTATTTCCAATATCAGTGGAAGGAAAATCGGATTCCTGCGGCGGGCAGTTATTTCGGCGTTGCGGATTTCGTCGGAGCCGGTTCGGATGTCCTGCTGACCCCTCCGCCCTTCGGCACCGCGGCTAGCCGCTCGCCCGATTCAAAAGGCAGCGATTCCGGCCAGTGGGGTATGCAGGTCAAATTCAAGGTGGGGGATGTTGATTACGGCCTCTATGCCGCCCGTTATGACGACAAGAACCCCATCGCCGTATTGAACCTCGGTTCAATTCTTGCCGGTGCTGGTACCTTGGGCGGCGGCACTTATAACTTGATGTACGCAAAAGACATCAAGGTCTATGGGGCGAGCTTCTCGACTGTATTCGGTGAAACGAATGTTGCTGGGGAAATCTCGACCAGGAGGAATGTGCCGCTAGTCGTGCCGGGGGATCTGATCCTCAACAGCGCGGTCGCCAACGCCGACAACAATAGGAATACGCCTTACGCCCGTGGTAATTCCCTTCACCTGAACTTGTCCGCCATTGCTTTGTTCTCCGGCAACGGTCTTTGGGGGGGGGCGAGCTTGACCGGGGAGTACGCCTATAACCGTTTGCTTGATGTCACCTATCGCCCCGCCTACGCAGTAGGCCTTGCCCCCGATCCGCTCAATAGCACCCATACCCGTGATGCCTCAGCCATCCGCGTTGTATTCCAGCCGGAGTTCTTCCAGGTTATGCCGGGTGTGGATATTCAGATGCCGATCGGTCTTGGCTATGGTTTGAGTGGTCGTTCCGCCGTCGTACAACTTAGCCCTGAGCATGGCGGCGATTTCAGTATTGGCGCGAATGCCACGATTGATCGGACTTGGAAAACCGGGCTGAACTACACCCATTTCTTCGGCGAAAAGGGAACCGCGCCTTCTTCGGCAGTCGGAGCCGTTTCAACCTATGCAGCTTATAAACAGTACTACGCTGACAGGGATTTCATTTCCTTCACTGTCCAGCGCACCTTCTAAGAATCAGGAGACACGATCATGTTGAAACGAAAACTGATTGCCCTTGCTGTTGTTTCGGTATTGGCGTCTGTCAATGCCGTCCATGCAGCGGTTTCGGCAGAAGAAGCTGCCCAATTGAAGGCTACGCTCACCCCGCTGGGAGCCGAGAGGGCTGGTAACAAGGATGGTTCCATTCCGGCGTGGGAAGGGGCTTATACCAAGGCAATCCCAGGTTCTGGCGGAGGCAAATATCCAGATCCCTTCCCATCAGAGAAACCAGTCCTTCAGATCACAGCACAGAATGCCAGCCAGTATGGCAACAAGCTGTCTGAAGGTACGGTAGCGCTACTCAAAAAGTACCCAGATTTCCGCATTGATGTTTACCCCACTCACCGTACTGCCGGTGCTCCTCAATGGGTTTACGACAACACCTTCAAGGCGGCGACCCATGCCAAGCTGACCAGCGACGGCATGAGCTTCGAAGGTGCTTGGGGTGGCGTACCGTTTCCCATTCCGAAGAACGGCAATGAAGTGATGTGGAATCATTTGGTGCGGCCACATCCCGCATCCTATGACATCGACTATCGTAACTTTGTCGGCTCCTCCGACGGCAAGCGAAGCATGGCATCCAAGGGGGAGCTCCATGAACTGTCGGCGTATTACCAGAAGGATGGCAGCGCTGAAAAATACAACCAGGTGTTCGGTTTCACCCGTTTCAATACCACAGCCCCCTCTTTCAAGGCTGGTGAAGCAGTCGTTGCCCACGATACCCTGGATATGTCTAAGGAGCCCCAAGCCTGGCAGTATCTGGTCGGTCAGCGCCGGGTGCGGCGTACTCCCACTATCGGCTACGACACACCCGATTTCGTGGCCTCCGGCGCCAACTATTTTGACGAGGTGTACGGCTTCCTGGGGCGTCTCGACCGCTACAACTGGAAGCTGGTAGGCAAGCAGGAGATGTACGTTCCTTACAACAACAATAAATTCCTCGCGGCCGGGGATGAAAAGGCTTTCGTCCCTTTCCATGTCAATCCGGATGCGGTGCGCTATGAGCTGCACAGGGTCTGGGTAGTGGAAGCAACACTGGCTTCGGGCAAGCGCCACGTGGTGCCGAAGCGTCGCTACTACATTGACGAGGACAGTTGGGCTGTGTTGATGATGGACGGCTATGACTCGGATGGGAAATTGTGGCGGACTTCCACCGTCATGAACGTGGTCATACCCGATGCAGGCATGCATGCAACCAACACGGGGGTCGTCTACAACCTCCAAGCCAACACCATGTCGGTGATCCAGTACATCGATGCCTTCAAGGTGGCGGTTCCCCGTTCCGTGAATTACTGGACGGCCGATGCACTGAGCAACGATAGCGCACGCTGATTCTGGAGTCCCCAGGCGGCTACCGCCTGGGGATTTTCCGGTTGCGTTGGCCGCAATAGATATTTCCACCCAGTACCGAAGAATGTTGATAACGACTAGAAGAAAATCTTCCCCTACGCATATGTATCGATGTTTCACCGCCTTCCTTGCGGCGATTTTCCTGGCTGCATCCGCCATGGCCGCGGATGCGCTCGAGCAGCCTGCCCTGATGACGCCCAAGGCGTTCCATCTGGTTCAGTTGGGCCTTGCCCGGGCCGGTGACCGCCTGGTTTCCGTGGGTGAGCGAGGTACGATCCTACTCTCCGACGACAACGGCAAGCATTGGCGCCAGGCGAAGGTTCCCGTATCCGTTGCCCTTACCAGCGTGACTTTCCCTGACCCGAAGAAGGGGTGGGCAGTGGGTCACAGCGGCGTTGTCCTCAATACCATTGACGGCGGGGAAACCTGGACCAAGCAGCTTGACGGCTTGGCTGTCGCCAAGCTGGAGTCTGATTCAGCCAAGGCCGAAGCCGACAAATCCCCTGCTGCACAACGGCGCTTGGATGAAGCAGAGCGCCTAGTCCAAGACGGCGCGGACAAGCCATTCCTGTCGGTGTATTTCGTAGATGGCCAAAAGGGCTGGGTCACAGGGGCCTACGGCTTGCTTTTCGCCACTGACGATGGTGGCAAGACTTGGCATTCCCTGATGGGCAAGACTCAAAATCCAAACGGCCGTCATCTCTATTCGCTCAAGGCCGATGGTAGCCGGCTGCTTGTCGTAGGGGAACAGGGGACTGTGCTCACCTCCGCCGATGGAGGCATGCGTTTCGACAGGATGACTCCTCCTGGTAAAGGCACATTATTCGGCCAACTGATTTCTTCTAGCGGCGCTTGGGTCGTCTACGGTCTCAAAGGCAATGCATTCCGTAGCACCGATGGCGGTAAGCGCTGGGTGCGCATTGCCATGTTGCCTATCTCCTTGACTGCCGGCTTGCGCGTCTCCAGTGGCGCTCTCATCCTCGCCGACGAAGCCGGCCAGCTTTATCGCAGCCAGGACGATGGCCAGCACTTCACGCCGCTGACAGTCGTTGATCCCGTCCCCATTACCAGCCTGGTGGAGTCCGCCGACGGCACCCTGATCCTGAGCGGCCTGCGGGGTGTCCGCCGCATCGAGTTGAAAAATAAGGAAGCACAGCAGTGAGTCACGACAATTCCCTGGCGGAGCATCCCGTCATCCGAGATATCAAGGATTTCGACCAGAACTCCGGCAATCTGGCGGAAAGACTGCTTTTCAACAACCGCATCATTGTGGTTGCTTTCTGTCTCCTGGTGACGCTGCTGTTGGGTTTTCAGGCCACCAAGCTCAATCTCGGGGCCAGCTTCGAGAAGATGATCCCTACCCGTCATCCCTATATCGCCAATTACCTGGCGCACAAGGCGGATCTGACCGGCTTGGGTAATGTAGTGCGGATCGCCGTGGAGAACCCCAAGGGCACGATCTTTGACGCTAATTACCTGGAAACCTTGCGCAAGATCAACGACGAAGTATTTCTCTTGCCTGGTGTTGATCGACCGTTCATGAAATCCCTTTGGACGCCCGCCACCCGCTGGATCGGCGTGACGGAGGAGGGGCTTGATGGCGGTCCGGTGATCGATGACGGCTACGACGGCTCTCCTGGCGCCATGCAGAAATTGCGAGCTAACGTGGACCGATCCGGGGAAATCGGCACCCTGGTGGCAGGCAACTTTCAATCCAGCCTCATCCTTGTACCCCTGATGGAAAAGGATGACAGTACTGGAGCCAGGCTCGACTACCACGACCTTTCCCTCAAACTCGAAGCCTTGCGGGCCAAATACGAGGGTGAAAACATCAGGATTCACATCACCGGTTTCGCCAAGATCGTGGGTGATCTCATCAGCGGTTTGAAGCAGGTGCTGATCTTTTTCGCTACCGCCATTGCCATCTGCACCGCGGTGTTGTTCTGGTATACCCGCTGCTGGCGCAGCACCTTGCTGGTGGTTTCCTGTTCCTTGGTAGCGGTGGTCTGGTTGTTGGGGGCTCTCCCTTCCCTGGGCTATGAATTGGATCCCTATTCAATCCTGGTGCCCTTCCTGGTCTTTGCCATCGGCATGAGCCACGGCGCCCAGAAGATGAACGGCGTCATGCAGGATATCGGCCGCGGCACCCATCGCCTGGTCGCGGCCCGCTACACGTTCCGCCGTCTGATTTTGGCGGGACTCACTGCCCTGATGGCCGATGGTGTCGGTTTCGCCGTATTGATGGTGATCGATATTCGCGTCATCCAGGATCTGGCAATCACCGCCAGCATCGGTATGGCTGCACTGATTTTCACCAACCTGATTCTCCTACCCATCCTGCTTTCCCTCACGGGCGTCAGCGCTGATGCTGCCCAACGCAGCCTGAAGTCGGAATTGGCCGAGACCGCCGATGTCGGCCATCGGAAGCATGTCTTATGGGCCTTTCTCGATCATTTCACCGGTCGTAAATGGGCCACCGTCGCCCTGGTGGCTTCGGTAGTGATAGGGGCAATCGGTTTTTCAGTCAGCCTGCACTTGAAGATCGGCGATCTCGACCCCGGTGCTGCCGAGCTGCGCCAGGATTCCCGCTATAACCGGGACAACGCCTTCATGACCGGCAACTATGCCGCCAGCAGCGACATTTTTGTCGCCATGGTCAAGACTGGAATGGGAGAGTGCTCCACCTACGCCAATCTGATGAAAGTGGATGCCTTGGAATGGGAGTTACAGCAATTGCCGGGCGTGGAGTCCACCAACTCGTTGTCCGCTATTGCCAAGCGCACTGCCGCGGGCATGAACGAAGGTAGTTTGCTCTGGTACGAAATTCCCCGTTCCCAGGGCATGATCAACGCCATCGTGACCAGGGCGCCGAGAGAGTTGTTCAATCAGAACTGTGACCTGTTGTCGGTCTATGTGTATTTGAACGACCACAAGGCCGATACCCTGGATTCTGTCGTACATCTCGTGGAGGATTTCGCCAGACGTAATGACAGCGAGGAAGTCAAATTCATCCAGGCCGCCGGGAACTCGGGAATCGAGGCGGCGACGAATATCGTTGTGAAGAAGGCCAATAGCCAGATGTTGCTGTTGGTCTATGGGGCGGTGATCGTGTTGGCCTTCATCACTTTCCGCTCCTGGCGGGCGGTGATCTGCGCCGTATTGCCACTGATGCTGACCTCGGTGTTATGCGAGGCGCTGATGGTCATGCTGGGCATTGGGGTCAAAGTGGCTACGCTGCCGGTCATCGCGCTGGGGGTGGGCATCGGTGTCGATTACGCGCTGTATGTGCTGACGGTGACCCTGGCCCGTATGCGAGATGGAATGAGCTTGTCCGAGGCGTACTACAAGGCGCTGCTATTTACCGGCAAGGTCGTGGTGTTGACCGGGATTACCTTGGGGATCGCGGTAGCGACCTGGGATTTTTCACCAATCAAGTTCCAGGCCGATATGGGGATCCTGCTGGCCTTCATGTTCATCCTCAACATGATTGGTGCATTGATTCTCTTGCCAACCCTCTCTTATTTCCTGTTGCCAGAGGGAAAGTTCGGCAAATAAGCCAGATTCTCTAATGGAAAGGGGAGCTGTGAAGCCATTGTGCCGCCTCAGATTGGGCTCTTTCTGCCAATGGATCCTGTCCGGATTGTGGCCCGCCACGGCAGTCGTCATCATGTTTTTTTCCTGGTGGGCTGTCTTCCATTTGTATCCGATCGGTTTCCATCTGTTCTGATATCGTAGGAGTCATCTTTATCCGTCGTTATCGGCGGTTGCACGGTGCGCTTCGTTTAAGCCCTAACGGCAACCGCTTCTGACACAGAGGACACGGAGACGCAGAGAACACAGAGGAAATACGGGAAAAGCAAAAACCTCAAGTGAGGCTTTTGACTGGATTTTCTCAATGCTCTCTGTGTCTCTGTGCGCTCTGTGTTGAAAGCGGTAGATTTTGAATTCAAGGAGAACACGATGTCCAAGAAAATCCGCTGTGCCCTGATCGGTCCTGGCAACATCGGCACCGATCTTTTATACAAACTGAAGCGCAGCCCGGTACTG
>RXJP01000152.1 GCA_003963315.1 Rhodocyclaceae bacterium
CCACCCTGGGGGAGACCATCGGCCTGGCTGCCGAGGTCGCCCATGGCAGTTGCACCGATTTGCCGCCCATGAAGAAAAAATAACGGCAGTCAGCCCGCGTTCAACAGGGCACATTGCAACGGCCACCCACACCATCCCCCCTCCGGGCTTGCTCCCGCAGGGGGGATGGGCTATTTTAGGCAACGCTTAATAAGAAAAAACCAAATGCGCCGCCTCTTCATCCTGCTGTTCCTGCTGCTGCCCCATCTTGCCTGGTCGGGTGAGTTCTCCGCCGTCTTCATCAATCCCGGCAAGTCCGACGAGAAATACTGGGTCAGTGTCAGCCGCTTCATGGCCGCCGCCGCCGCGGATCTGAATATCGACCTGGAAGTGCGCTACGCCGAGCGGGACCATGTGCGCATGATTGAACATGTGGAAGCCGTGGTACGCGCGGCGAAGAAACCCGACTACCTGGTCATCGTCAACGAAAAGGCTGCCGCCCCGGAAATGTTGCGCATGGCCGACGAAGCAGGCATCAAGACCCTGGTCCTGCTCAACCGCTTGGACGATACGCAAACCCTGGCCGTCGGCGGTCCCCGCGGTAAATTCCGCCACTGGATCGGCTCGCTGACCCCCGACAATACCGCCGCGGGCTATATCACCGCCCACGCTTTGCTGCAGACAGCCCGCAAATCCGGTCACAGCTACGGCCCCGACGGAAAGCTGCATCTGATCGCCATTGCCGGCGATCGCTCAACGCCCGCCTCGGTACAACGTTTGCAGGGACTGGACCGGGCCCTGCGCGAATTTCCAGAGATCCAACTGGATCAGATCGTCTACGGCGAATGGCTGCAAGATCGGGCCAAGGACCAGATGGACGTCCTGGCGCAACGCTACCCCTGGGCACGCACCGTGTGGGCCGCCAACGACCTGATGGCTTTCGGCGCCATGGACAGCTTCCGCGCCCGGGGACTGACGCCGGGCAAGGATGTGTTTTTCTCCGGCATCAACAATTCACGGGAAGCGCTGGATGCCGTCATCGACGGCAGTCTCAGCCAACTCGCTGCGGGTCACTTCACCGCCGGCGGCTGGGCCATGGTGATGCTCTACGACTACCACCATGGCCACGACTTCGCCGACCAGGGCTTGGAGCTCAACTATCCCCTGTTCACCCTGATTGATGCCCGCGCCGCCAAGCGTTTTCTGGAACGCTTCGGCGAAGGCCGCTTCGATGTCATCGACTTCCGCCGTTATAGCCGCGCCCTGACCCACAGCAAGGCCCCCTACGCCTTCGGCCTGGAGCCGTTGTTGCGATGAGCGGCCTCTCCGCGCCCAAGCCTTTCACCCCCCTGGGCCGCCGCCTGGTGCGGGCGCTGCTGGCCTTCAGCGTGATCTTCACCGTGCTGGCGGTAGTGGTGCACATGGTCAACGACTACCGCGCCGGCATGGACAGCCTGAACCAACAACTGACCCAGGCCCAGGAAACCTACAACCGCCAGCTTGCCGCCGCCCTTTGGGATGTGGACAACCCCAGGCTGCGCATCCTGCTGGAGGATTTGAGCAGCCAGCCCGGAATCGCCGCGGTGGATCTCAACACCGCCATCGGCCAGCACTTCCACTATCCCATGGGCGGTGGCGCCAGGTCCCAACGCGGCGATGCCCCTCAAACGGAAAGCGTACTCAAGGTGAACGAAACATCACCGGAACTGGGGCGGCTGCGGCTAACCGGCGACATCTCCACCCTCCAGGCCCACCTGCTAAAAGACGCGCTGCAAATCCTGGCCGCCCAGTTCGCCCAGTACCTGCTGCTCTGCCTGCTGATCGCCGTGCTGTTCAACCGCATGGTGACCCGGCACATCACCGCCCTGGCCAAACGCTTGGAAGACTTCCCGGAATACACCACATCCAAGCCCATCCAGCTTGAGCGCCGACGGCAGAACAGCGAGGATGAAATCGACCTGCTGGCGAGGGGCCTGCAACAGCAGCAGGAGCAGCTACACCGGCACTTGGAAGAACGCAAACGGTACGAAGAGGAATTGGGCCGCCATCGCGACAATCTCCAGGAACTGGTGGAAGACCGCACCCGGCAGTTGAATGAAGCGGTGCGGCAGTTGGATGCCCTCGCCCGGCAGGACCACCTGACCGGCATCGCCAACCGCCGCCATTTCGACGAGACCGCCCAACTGGAATTCGACCGTGCCCTGCGCCACCAATATCCACTCTCGGTGCTAGTGGCCGACGTGGATTTCTTCAAGCAATACAACGACACCTACGGCCATGGTCGCGGGGATATCTGCCTCCAGGAAATTTCCGTCCTGCTGCGGGATGTGTTCCGCCGCGCAGGGGAATTCCCGGCCCGGGTCGGGGGTGAGGAATTTGCCATCCTGCTGTCCCACGCCGACGGCGCCATGGCCATGACCATGGCGGAACGCCTGCGCCAAGCCGTGGCGAAAATGCAGATCGTCCATAGCGGCTCCGCAGCAGCGCCCTACGTCACCCTCAGCATCGGCCTGGCGACGCTGGATCCGCTGCACCATCGCCAGTTCACCGATCTCTATGCCGATGCCGACCGGGCCCTGTACCAGGCCAAGGCTGCGGGTCGGAATCGCACGTTGGCAGCGCAAGCGGAAGCCCCCGTGGAGACACCGGCGCCGGTCGACGACCGCGACTCGCCACCTCTTTTGCACTAATCGCCTATACCTGTCGATTGAGCGCGGCTTTCCGAAATTCGGAGATTCACCGCCACACCGAAGCCAGCGGCCGTTAACATACGGCTTCCCGAGCATTGACGGCTTCCCCATGACGCAACGCGCCATCTTCAACCACTACGCCTACAGCGGTTTTACCGTTTCCATTGGTATTTTCCTGGTCACCCTGTCGGGCTATCTTCTGGCCGGATTGGATGTAGCGGCGGGTTTGGCTATGGGTGCCATCTGCGTCAGCGTGAACGACGTTCCCACCCCGGATAGGCACAAGCTGCTGGAAACCTTGTCCGGCCTGGTGTTGGGCATCCTGACGGTGACCATCGTCAGCGTCACCCGCAGCCATACCTGGCTGATGGGGGCCAGTGTGCTGGGCATCAGCTTCGTAGCGGCGATGATTACCGCTTATGGACGCAAGGCCATTCCGCTGTCCTTCTCCATCTTCTTCACCATGATCCTGGCCCTCAGCGCCCCCAGTCATGGCGACAAAACCGTACTGATCAAGCACTTCGCCCTGGGCGGCTTCATCTATCTCTGCTATGCCTTGGTCGTGGCCCGGATACTCAGCTTCCGCACCCGCCAGCAAGCCTTGGGGGAAAGCATCCAGGCCTTGGCCAACTATCTGCGGATCCAGGGCAACTTCTTCGACGCAGCGATACCCATGGACGACTGCTACCGCGCCCTGATCGGCCAACAAGCCGTGGTGGCTGAAAAGCTACAAGGCGCCCGCGACCTGCTGTTCCGCCAGATGCGCAGCGAGCGGGACGGCATGCTGGCAGCGACGCTGGTCAAATCCCTGGAGCTGTTCGAACACCTGCTCTCCATCCAGGTGGACTACACCGGCCTGCGCAACCATTTCGCCGGCAGCGACCTGCTGATGTTCTTCCGCGACATCTCGCGCAAGGGCAGCCAGGATCTGGAATACATCGGCTACGCCCTGATCCAGGGCCAGTTGCCCGACTCCGGGGTCAACTACAAGGCGGAGCTCTACGCTATCGAACACGAAGTGGGACGCCTGCGTCCCAGCACCGGCGGCGAAGGCCAACGGCCGGCGGCCATGGTCATCGGCGTCTACGACAAGGTATTGCACAGCATCGAGCAGATCAACCAGATCCGTCGCGCCTCCCACACGCCGACCCCGCCGCAAGAGGCCGTAAGCGGTGTTTCGGTGGAGCATTTCCTCAGCCGCACCAGCTACAACCCGCGCCGCCTGTTGCGCAGCGTCTCCTTCAAATCGCCGGTGTTCCGCTACGCCCTGCGGGTCGCCCTGGCCATGGGTTGCGGCTACTGGGTGGACCTGGTGCTGCCCTACACCGCCCATGGCTACTGGATATTGCTCACCATCGCCGTGATCATGCGCTCCAGCTACAGCGTCACCCGCCAGCGCCAATGGGATCGTATCCTCGGCAATATCATCGGCTGCATCCTGGCCGCCTTCCTGCTCTGGGCCACCAACAATTCCGTGGTGTTGATGGCCGTGGTGGTCACCGCCGTGGGCGTCGCCCACGCCCAGGCGACCCGCAACTACCGCTACACCGCGGTAGCCGCCTGCCTGATGGGCCTGTTGCCCACCCACTTCCTCGAACCGGAAGCGCAATTCCTGGTGGCGGAACGTCTGTTGGATACCGGCGTCGGCGCCTTGATCGCCTGGGGGTTCAGCTTTGTCCTGCCCTATTGGGAATCCAACAACATACCGGGATTGGTGCGCAACGTACTGAAGACCAGCGCCGCCTACACCCGAACGACGCTGAACTTCTCCCCCAGCCAATTGCAATACCGGCTCTCCCGCAAACACTTGATTGACGCCATTGCCGCCCTGGGCAGCGCCGGCCGCCGCATGCTGGACGAACCGGAAAGCCAACGGCGGGCAGTGGAACCCCTCAACACCTTCATCACCGGCAGCTACCTGCTGGCAGCCCAGTTGGCATCGATACGGCTGCTCATCCAACAGCGGTCGGGCGAGCTCAATAACGCAGCATTGCCGGCCACCCTGGCGAATGCATCGGGCAATATCGCCGCCATCCTGGAAAACAGCGACGCAAAACCCGACCTCCCTCCGCTGCCCGAAGAAATACCCGGCGTACCGGCCAGCAACGCCCAGCTCCTGCTGTTGCATCGTCTGGCAGAAATACGTGACGGCGCCCGGGAACTGAGTGAACTCTCCGAATACATCGGCGCCCGGGAACAGACGATCGCCGCCCCAGAATCTCCATCCTCCAAGCCACTATGATCATGACACAAGACGAACTCAAGCAAGCCTCTGCAGCCGCAGCCCTGCAATATCTCCTCGCCAACACCGCCCCTGGCGCCATCATCGGCGTCGGTACCGGGTCCACCGCCAACTTTTTCATCGACGCCCTGGCGGCGGTGAAGGACCGCATCGGCGGCACCGTGGCCAGCTCGGAAGCTTCGAAGAAACGCCTGGAAGGACACGGTATCAAGGTGCTGGAACTGAATGACGTGGTGGACAGCGGCCAAGACATCCCCGTGTATGTGGATGGCGCCGACGAGATCAACGCCAAGCTGGAAATGGTCAAGGGCGGCGGCGGCGCCCTGACCCGGGAAAAGATCGTCGCCGCTGTGGCCAAGACCTTCATCTGCGTCTGCGACCAGAGCAAGCAGGTCGCCACCCTGGGCAAGTTCCCCCTGCCGGTGGAAGTCATTCCCATGGCCCGCGCCCAAGTGGCGAAAGCATTGACGGCCCTGGGCGGCCAGCCCAGGCTGCGGGAAGGCTTCGTCACCGACAACGGCAATCTCATCCTCGACGTGCACGGCCTCTCCATCACCGACGGAGCAGCCCTGGAAGAACGCCTCAACCAGATCGTCGGCGTCGTCACCAATGGCCTCTTCGCGCAACGGGGTGCGGATTTGCTGCTCCTCGCCACGGCGGATGGCATCCGGGAATATTTCCGGGGCTGAGTCGCCTGCGTCTATGTAACGAAAAAAAACCGCCCCTCGGGCGGTTTTTCTTTTTGTGGAACCGTGAGAACCTTAGGCCTTCGGCGGTACAAAGCCCTGGGCGGCATCGGCGCCTTCGCCGAAGAAATGTTTGATGACCTGTTCCTGCAGGTATTGACGGGCGCGGGGGTCGGCCAGGGAAAGACGGTTCTCGTTGATGAGCATGGTTTGCAGCTTGATCCATTGCTGCCAGGCATCCTTGGAAACGCTTTCGAAAATCTTCTTGCCCAGTTCGCCGGGCAGGGGCGGGAAATCCAGACCTTCGGCTTCAACGCCGAGCTTGATGCACTTGACCATGCGTGCCATGGTTGCTTCCTTTCAGAATACGGTGGGGTGGGGACTCAGGATTTTAGCGCGGATGAAAGGGCGCACACCTGAACCTGGCAAGTTCGCGGCCTTTAGAATACACATCTACCGTTGCACCGCCTTGTGTGGTTGCCTCCTCCCGAACCGAAATTCAGCAAGGATCCGATATGACCATTCAACCCGCCCCCGAAGTCACCCTGGCCAATGGCGTGAAAATGCCGCTGCTGGGCCTGGGCACCTGGCCCATGAACGACGCCGAGGCTGCCGTGGCCGTGGCCCAGGCCATCGGTATCGGTTACCGATTGGTCGACACGGTGGAAAACTATGGGAACGAGACAGGGGTTGGTGAGGGTATCCGCGCCTCCGGCATTCCCCGCGACAAGATTTTCGTCACCACCAAGTTCAACCGCAAATGGCACAGTGTGGACGGCGCCCGGCAGGCCTGCGACCTGAGCCTGCAACGGCTCGGTCTTGACTACATCGACCTGCTGCTGATCCATTGGCCCAACCCCGACCAGGACCGTTACGTGGAAGCCTTCGCAGGCCTGGTGCGTCTGCTGGAGGCGGGGAAAGTCCGCGCCATCGGCACCTCCAACTTCAAACCGGCGCACTTGCAGCGGCTGTTCGACCGCGGCTTCACGCCCCACCTGAACCAGATCCAGATGGACCCCTACCACCGCCGCGACGACTTGGTGGCGATCCACCGGCAGCACGGCATCGTCACGGAATCCTGGCGGCCCCTGGGCAACGGCAACACCATGACCTCGGACCCGGTGGTGACAGCTATCGCCGCCGCCCACGGCAAGACGCCGGCCCAGGTGTTGCTACGCTGGCAGACCCAGCAGGGCTTCGTCACCTGCCCCAAATCCGCCGATGCCCTGCGTCAGGGGCAGAACCTGGACATCTTCGGTTTCACGCTGTCGGATGCGGACATGGCCGCGCTCAACGGCCTGGACAGGCCCGATCCGGACATGTTCGACGCGGACGAATTCGGCCACTGAGCCGGATCGTCAGTCCTCCGGCGCCCCATAGGCTCCGGACCTATCACGTCAAAGGGCCTTGACGAACACCTTGGAGCGGCGTTGCAGGTTGTACAGCTCCCGCTTTTCGCTGGGCAGTGCGTCCACATCGCTTTCCACGAAGCCGCGTTCGATGAACCAGTGGGATGTCCGCGTGGTGAGCACGAACAAGCGTTGCAGGCGTTCCCGTTTGGCCCGTTCCTCGATCTGCCGCCGCAGCAGATCGCCGTAGCCGAAGCGGCGGTAGTCGGGCATCACGGCCAGACAGGCCAGTTCGGCGGACTTCTCGTCGGAATAGGGATAGAGGGCGGCGCAGCCCACCACGATGCCGTCGTGTTCCAGCACGGAGAAGCGGGTGATTTCCGTCTCCAGCCGCTCCCGACCACGGCGCACCAGGGTGCCGTCGGACTCCAGGGGCTCGATCACGGACAGCACCGCCATCACATCGTCAGGGGTGGCTTCCCGCACCAGGGCCAGGGGCGCCCGGGTCATCACCGTGCCCACGCCGTCCCGGGTGAAGAATTCCATCAGCATGGCGCCGTCGGCATTGCGGTCGAGGAAGTGCACCCGGCCCACGCCGTTGCGGCAGGCGCGGATGGCTTCGGGCAGCACCCGCGCCACCTCCGGCGACTGGGGCGTTGCATTCTTGAGCAGCATTTCGGCTTCGTTGGCGGTGAGGGCGTCGAGCAGCAGACCTTGGGCGTCCACCAGGCCAGCACCGTCACTGAGGAAAATCAGCTTGTCGGCTTGAATGGCCACAGCCACGGCTTCGGCCACTTCTTCCCAAGCCAGATTGAAAATCTCACCGGTGGGAGAGGCCGCGATGGGCGTTATCAGCACCACGTTTTCCTGGGCCAGATCACCCTGGATTTCCTCGGCGATCACCTTGCGCACCGCGCCGGTGTACTGGTGGTCGATGCCGTCCACCACGCCCACCGGACGGGCGGTGATGAAGTTGCCGCCGGTCACCCGCAGGAAAGCGCCGGCCATGGGGGTGTTGGCCTGTCCTTGGGAAAGCAGCGCCTCGATCTCGATGCGGGTCACGCCCATGGCGCGCTTGACGCATTCCAGGGCGTCAGCGTCGGTGATCCGCAGGCCGTCGTGGAAGCGCGGTTCCAGGCCGCGGGAGCGCATCTCGGCATCGATCTGGGGCCGGGCGCCGTGCACCAGCACCAAGCGGATGCCCATGCTGTCCAGCAGGGCGATGTCGTGGATGATGGACTGGGGACGCTTGCCCTCGGCGGTTTCAAGCACCTCGCCGCCAAAGGCGATGACGAAGGTCTTGCCCCGGAAGGCGTGGATGTAGGGGGCGGCCTGCCGCACCCAAGCCACCAGTTTTGCGTTGCTGTCGTCCGTCGCCATGTCCATGTCCGTTCAGTCTTTCCCTGCCTTGCCCGCCTTGTCGGGCAGGGGCTTCATCCGTTTCAGTTCCGTTTCCAGCCGCTCGCACAGGGTGCGCAGCACCTTGATGCGGGCGAAGTTCTTGTCGTTGGCTTCCACCAGGGTCCAGGGGGCATGGCCGGTGGAAGTGCGGTCCACCATGTCGCACACCGCCATTTCGTACTGGTCCCATTTGTCCCGGTTGCGCCAGTCCTCCTCGGTGATCTTAAAGCGCTTGAAGCGGGTCTTTTCCCGCTCCTTGAAGCGCTTGTACTGTTCTTCCTTGGAGATGGCCAGCCAGAATTTCAGGACGATAGCACCATGACGGCTCAATTGTTCCTCAAAATCGTTGATTTCGGCATAGGCCCGCATCCAATCCGCCTCGGCGCAGAAACCCTCGACCCGTTCCACCAGCACCCGGCCGTACCAGGAGCGGTCGAAGATCGCCATGCGGCCTTGTTTGGGCACATGGCGCCAGAAGCGCCACATATAAGGCTGGGCGCGCTCCTCCTCGGTGGGGGCGGCGATGGGCACGATGGTGAAGTTGCGGGCATCCAGGGCCGCGGTGACGCGGCGCACCGTGCCGCCCTTGCCAGCGGCGTCGTTGCCTTCGAACACCATCACCACCGAACGCGCCTTCATGCGCGGATCGCGGGAGAGCACATTGAGGCGGCCTTGCAGGCGCTCCAGCTCCTCTTCGTACTTGGCCTTGGCCAGTTTCTGGCCCAGATCCAGGGCGTTGATCAGGTCACGGCCGTCCAGGGCATGGGCCAGGGGGGCGGCCGTGACGCGGGAGGTCTTGTCTTCTTTCTGCGCTAGGCGGGTACGAAGGGCCTGCAGCAGGTGGCGGCCCACGGTGAGGGAGCGGAAGTTCTCGTCGCTGCCGTCCACCACGATCCAGGGGGCATGGCCGCTGCTGGTGAGGCGCAGCACATGGCGGGCGGTCTTGACGTATTTGTCGTACTGGGCGAACAGATCCCAATCGTGCTTGGTCACCCGCCAGCGGGTCTTGGGATTGGCTTCCAGTTTTTCCAGACGGGCCTTCTGGTTCTTCTTCGACAGGTGGAACCAGTACTTGATCACCAACGCACCTTCGTCGGTGAGCATTTTCTCCAGGCGCAGGATGTCGTCCACCGATTGGTCCAGCTCCACCCGCTTGGTGGCGCCGCGGACCTTGGCGACGATGGGGTCGGTGTACCAGTTGCCGACGAAGATGCCGATCTTGCCCTTGGGCGGCAGGGCGTGCCAAAAACGCCACATGGGCGGACGCTGGCGCTCCTCTTCCGAAGGCGCGGGGAAGGCATGGGTTTCGATGTGGCGCGGATCCATCCAGGCATTGAGCAGGTTCACCGTCTCGCCCTTGCCCGCACCATCCAGGCCGTTGATGAGAATCACCACCGGGAAACGCCCGGCCTCCTTGAGGTCGTACTGCACGTCCAGCAAGTCGGCCCGCAACTTGGGCTCCTCCTTGCGGTAGGTCTTCTTGTCGATCTTGTGCCCCAATTCCGCCGATTCGAACATCGCCCTCTCCTTTGTTATCCGTCACTCCACAAAGCCATTAATGCAGCCATAACTGCCGGACCGGCGGTTTCTGTGCGTAACACCCGCGGGCCCAGGCACACCGGCTGGAAGCCGACGCTCCGGGCCATCTGGACCTCCACCTCCTCGAAGCCGCCTTCCGGCCCGATCAACACCGTCACCGGCCCGGTGGGAGGCGGTATGTCTCGCAACCGCTGCGATCCTCCCGGGGCCAGGATCAGGCGTAGTTCATTGTCGGCGGCGGGATGGGAGAAGTATTGAGGCAGGTCAAGAAGATCCGCTACCACGGGCACCACAACGCGGCCGCATTGTTCGCTGGCGGACACCGCCACGCTCTGCCAATGGCGGGCGCGGCGTTCGGCCTTGTCGCCGGACAGGCGGATCACGCTACGGCGGGCGGCCACCGGCTGGATGGCGGCGACACCCAGCTCGACGGTTTTCTGCACCACCCAATCCATCTTGTCGCCGCTGGGCAGGCTCTGCACCAGGGTCACGGCCAGGGGCGATTCCGTGTCCGTCTCCTCGAAGCTTTCCAGCACCACATGGGGGACGGGCTTGAGACGGATGAGGCGGGTCAGCCACTGGCCGCCACGGCCGTCGAACAGGCGTACCTGGTCGCCCTCCTTCATGCGCAACACACGGGTCGCGTGGTGGGCGGCCTCTTCAGGCAGGTCGAGGGTGGCGCCGGGGGTGAGGGGATGGGGGGAGTAGAAGCGTGGAATCATCGGGGGATTATTCCACAGCGCTCCCCCAATGCAGCGCCCATGGCATCAGGCCGCTGGCGGCGTCCAGAGGCTGGAAGGCAGCAGTTCCCGCCCCGGACGGCCCAGGTAATAGCCCTGGGCCAGGTCGATGCCCAACGCCTTGACCTCCTCCAGCACTTGCGGCCCTTCGACGAACTCGGCGATGGTCTTGATGCCCAGCTCCGATGCCAGGGACTGCATGGACTGGACGAAGGCGCGGTCCTTGGCGTTGTCCAGCATGTTGACGATGAAATCGCCCTCGATCTTCAGGTAGTCGATAGGGAAGCGGCGCAGGTAATGGAAGGAGGAAAAGCCTGAGCCGAAGTCGTCAATGGCGAGACCGAAGCCCTCGAAGCGCAGGTCGTTGAGCAGGCGTTCCAGCATGCCCAGATTCTTGATGGTGTCGCGCTCGGTGATCTCGAAGACGATGCGCTCCGGGGCGATGCCGCTGTTGGCCACCACCGACAACAGCGTCTTGCCGAATTCGCTGAGGACCAGGGCCCGGGGAGACAAATTGAGAAAAATCTTGCCCTGGAAGTTGCGTTCCGCCATGACTTCCAGCGCCCGCTCGATGACCAGGCTGTCGAGGCGGTGGATGACACCGATACGCTCGGCGATTTCCACGAACTCCCCGGCGCCGACGATACGGCCGTCCATATCCAGCCGGCTCAACACCTCGTAGGCCTCCACTTCGTGGCCATTCACCCCGACGATGGGTTGGAAGAAGGGCACGACACGCTTCTCTTCGAGGGCCTTGATGATCAGCACACTCTGCTGGGTGATGCCCTGGAACACTTCCACCACATCGGCCTCGGTGGGCAGCACCACCCGCCCTTTGCCCTCGGCCTTGGCCTTGTACATCATGTTGTCGGCGAAGAGGAACAGATCCTTGCTCTCGGCGGCGTGGTCGGGATAGGTGGCGACACCGATGGACAAGGCGCCGCGCACCACGTTGCCGCCGTCGGGAGTGGTGAGCTCCATGGCCTGGGCCGCAGCCAGGATGCGCTCGGCGGCTTGCGCGGCTTCCTGCAGGTCGGTTTCGGGCAGGATGATGACGAATTCGTCGCCCCCGTAGCGGGCGAAGATGTCGCCTTGGCGCAGCACGCCGCGCACCGTATCGGCGAAGGTCACCAGGAACTTGTCGCCGAAGGCGTGGCCGTAGCCGTCGTTCACCAACTTGAAGTTGTCCAGGTCGATCAACAGCAGAGAGAAAGCGTAACCGTGGCGCTGGGCACGGCCAATCTCGTACCCCAGCAACTCCCAGAACACCCGCTGGTTGAACAGGTCGGTGAGAGGATCGCGGGTGGCGTAGTACTCCAGGTCGCGGGTGTACTTGTAGATGGCCTTGACCGAGCCCACCACGTTCATCAGGGTGGACAGGATGCTGTCCATGACCAGGCGCAGGGTGCTGTCGGCCATCACATCGGAATGCACGCCGATGCCGACGATGCCGCCGATCTTGGGTGTATCCACAAAGAACGATTTGACCTGGAGGCGGATGGCGTCCTCGTCCAGGCTGAGCACTTCAGGTTCGGCGGTGACCACGTGGTGATGGATGCGTACCTCGGTGGTGTCGGCGAAATGGGGATGGTGGGCGATCTCGGAACGGATGTACCGCTCCACCAAGGCCTTGGAATCCGTCGAGGGCTGGAAGTGCCAGAACACCTCGAGATCGAACAGTTCATCGTCGATCTTGAAGATGGAAAACAGCACATGGGCGGTGATTACCTGGTTGATGTCCACCAGCAGCCGGCCCACATACTCGCGCCAATCCCGCACCACTTCCGAGGTGATGACGAACTTTTCCAGCAGCCCGATTTCGAACTGGAGGATGTCCTTGTCCACGGCGATGTTGCGCACCCTGTCCCTGAGCATCTCCAGGGCGGCGAAGGTGTCGTCGAATTCGCGGATGCCGATGGGGGCGAAGCCGGTGGCCACGTTGCGCAGGTCGGTGAGGGTATTGATCTGTTCCACCGAGGATTGCAATTGGCGCAAGGGCTTTTCCACCCGCCGCCGCACATGGAGCGCGATGAAGGCGGCGATCACCAATCCAGCCGGGAAAACCAGGGCGGCCAGACGGAAAAATTCACTGCGGCTGGCGACAAGGCGGGGACCGATGTCCTGCTCCACGTCGATGGCGCCAAGCACATCGCCCACCTTGGCATTGGTGTGGCAGTGGAGACAGCGTTGCTCCGCCTTGAGGGGGAACACGTAACGGATCAGATTGTCTGCGGTCTTCTGCCCATCCTGCCCGGTGGCGAAGGCCCGCTTGATCTCCTCATCCAGGGGCGGCTGCTCGATGGTGCCGAAGCGGGCTTCCACCACCGGGCTGCGGAAGATGCGCAAGATGAAGGGGGTTTCCAGGGTGGCCACGGACGAGCCATGGATGAACGATTCCAACTGGGCGCGGCTCCAGCCGGTGCTCATCAACTCGTACATATTGCTGAAGGCCAAACGGGCCATGCTGCGGGAACTTTGCGCCGCTTCTTCCTGAATGGATTTTTCGAACACCCGGTCCAGCACCAGGTAGGTGCCGCCGAAGAAAAGAACGGCGACCAGGGCCGAAGCCGACAGGATGAATGTGCGTAGTCTCAAGGCCTTATCTCCAGATTTTTAGAGGGGAGATTAAAAGATCGGCTCTTCTGTGGGGGAAAAATTATTTTAGGTATGCACTTCAATTTTCGGCCGCAAGCATACCTCAAGCCCCCCCGGAAAAACCCCACATATCGATAAGGTTCTAGGCAATCCCCTCCGATTTCGCCGATAATTAAGGGCTTTCTTCCCCCCGGAAGCCCGCGTTTCAACCCAGCCGAAAGCCGCCCTCTCGTGTTCAATCCGCTCACTAGCGCCATCCGCGCCCTGGCCATGGACGCCGTCCAGAAGGCCAACTCCGGTCACCCCGGTGCCCCCATGGGCATGGCCGAAATCGCCGAAGTCCTCTGGAACCGTCACCTGCGCCACAATCCGGCGAATCCCCACTGGGCCAACCGCGACCGTTTCGTGCTGTCCAACGGCCACGGCTCCATGCTGCTCTACGCCCTGCTCCACCTGACCGGCTACGATCTCAGCATCGACGACCTGAAGAACTTCCGCCAACTGCACTCCAAGACCCCGGGCCATCCCGAATACGGCTACGCCCCCGGCGTGGAAACCACCACCGGCCCCCTGGGGCAGGGCATCACCAATGCCGTTGGCTTCGCCCTGGCGGAAAAGCTGCTGGCCAACGAGTTCAACCACCCTGACCACGAGATCGTGGACCACAACACCTACGTCTTTCTCGGCGACGGCTGCCTGATGGAGGGCATCTCCCACGAAGCCTGCTCCCTGGCCGGCACCTGGGGCCTGGGCAAGCTGATCGCCTTCTGGGACGACAACGGCATCTCCATCGACGGCCACGTCAAAGGCTGGTTCACCGAGAACATCCCCGAACGTTTCCATGCCTATGGCTGGCAGGTGATCCGCAGCATCGACGGCCACAATTCGGACGCCATCGAAGCCGCCATCCGCGAAGCCCGCTCGGACACCACCCGCCCCACCCTGATCTGCTGCAAAACCGTGATCGGCAAGGGCGCGCCCAACAAACAGGGCAGCCACGACGTGCACGGCACGCCCCTGGGCGACGCCGAAATCGCCGCCGCCAAGCCCCATATCGGCTGGCACTTCGGCCCCTTCGAGATTCCCCGGGAAGTGTACGAAGGCTGGGATGCCCGCAAGAAGGGCGCGGAGCGGGAAGCCGAATGGCAGCGCAAGTTCGACCACTACACCAAGGCCTTCCCCGAGCTGGCCGCCGAATTCAAACGGCGCATGGCGGGTGAGCTGCCGACAAACTGGCAAGCCCATGTGGAAGCCGTCCTGGCCAAGCTGAACGAGAAGGCGGAAACCATCGCTACCCGCAAGGCCAGCCAGAACAGTATCGAGGCCTACGCCCCCAAGCTGCCCGAATTCCTCGGCGGCTCCGCCGACCTGACCGGCTCCAACCTGACCAACTGGTCCGGTTCCAAGAGCGTGACCAAGGAAGGCAAGGGCAACTACATCCATTACGGCGTGCGCGAGTTCGGCATGTGCGCCATCATGAACGGCATCGCCCTCCACGGCGGCTACATCCCCTACGGCGGCACCTTCCTGATGTTCTCGGAGTACGCCCGCAACGCCATCCGTATGGCCGCGCTGATGAAGCAGCGGGTGATCTATGTATTCACCCACGACTCCATCGGCCTCGGCGAGGACGGCCCCACCCACCAGCCGGTGGAACAGATTTCCACCCTGCGCCTGATGCCCAACCTGGACACCTGGCGTCCCTGCGACACGGTGGAAACCGCCATCGCCTGGGCCCAAGCCATCGAAAAGGCCAGCGGCCCCAGCGCCCTCTGCCTGTCGCGCCAGAACCTGCCCTTCGTTGCCCGCGATGAAGCCACCCAGGCCAATATCGCCAAGGGCGGCTACGTGATTAGCGAAGCCAAGGGGGATGCCAAGCTGATCCTGATCGCCACCGGCTCCGAAGTGGACCTGGCGCTCAAGGCCCAGGCCAAGCTGGCCGAGGAAGGCATCGCCGCCCGCGTGGTGTCCATGCCCTGCTCCAACGCCTTCGACCGCCAAGACGCCGCCTACAAGGCCAGCGTGCTGACCAAGGGCCTGCCCCGCCTCGCCGTCGAAGCCGGCGTCACCGACTTCTGGCGCAAGTACGTGGGCCTGGAAGGGGCCGTCATCGGCATCGACCGCTTCGGCGAGTCGGCCCCCGCCGGCCAACTGTTCAAGGAATTCGGCTTCACCGTGGACAACGTCGTCGCTACCGCTAAGTCACTACTGAGTTAGCCACGGGATACACGAGGCGCACGGGGAAACCCAATAACCCCGTGTCCCCTGTGATCCCCGTGGCTGTATTTTTCTTTTGGATTTTGGAGTTTGAGTACTATGACCATCAAAGTTGCCATCAACGGTTTTGGACGTATCGGTCGCTGCACCCTGCGCGCCATCTACGAACAGGGCCTGCAAAATGAATTCGACGTGGTCGCCATCAACGCCTCCGGCGATCTGGCCACCAACGCCCATCTGCTGCGCTACGACACCACCCATGGCCGCTTCGCCACCTCTGTGGAAACCGCAGGCGACAACGTCATCATCATTGACGGCAAGAAGATCCCCTTCTATTCCACCAAGGACCCCAAGGGCGTGGACTGGGCCAAGCACGGCGTGGAAGTGCTGCTGGAATGCACCGGCGCCTACACCACCAAGGAAAAAGCCCAGGCCCTGCTGGCCCAAGGCGCCAAGCGCGTGCTGATCTCCGCCCCCGGCGGTGACGACGTGGATGCCACCATCGTCATGGGCGTCAACGAAGCCGTGCTGAAAGCCAACATGACCGTGGTTTCCAATGCCTCCTGCACCACCAACTGCCTGGCTCCCGTGGCCAAGGTGCTGGCGGAGAGCATCGGCATCAAGCAAGGGTTGATGACCACCATCCACGCCGTGACCAACGACCAGGTGACGGTGGACGTGCGCCACAAGGACCTGCGCCGCGCCCGCGCCGCCTTCGCCAACATCATCCCCACCAAGACCGGCGCCGCCAAGGCCGTGGGCCTGGTGCTGCCCCAACTGAAGGGCAAGTTCGACGGCTTCTCCCTGCGGGTGCCCACCCTCAACGTCTCCCTGGTGGACCTGACCTTCACCTCCGAGCGGGCCACCACCAAGGAAGAAATCAACGAACTGATGACCCAGGCCGCCAACGGTCCCCTCAAGGGCATCCTGGCGGTGAACAACGATCCCCTGGTGTCCTCCGACTTCAACCACACCACCGTCTCCTCCACCTTCGACGCAACGCAAACCCGCGTCATCAAGGGTGAGGATGGCTCCACCCTGGTCAAGGTGCTGGCCTGGTACGACAACGAGTGGGGCTACTCCTGCCGCATGCTGGACGCGGCGCGGGCCTTCGTGAACGCCAAGTGATTGCAGCGCTGTGCGCAATAACAGCGACTTGAACATTGCGACCCACAGTACAACGGTAGCGTCATCCCCGCGTAGGCGGGGATCCAGCACGTATCTGGATCCCCGCCTACGCGGGGATGACGAAAGTTTTTCCGCTTGGGACACAGAAACTTTCTGATGCCCGTACCCACCCGCCCCCTCCGCCTCGCCATCAACGGTTACGGTCGCATCGGCCGCTGCTTCCTGCGCGCCCTGCTGGAGTCACCCCTCGGCCAGCGCTTCCAGGTCGTCGCCATCAATGAACCGGCCGACCTGCCCAGCATCACCTACCTGACCCGCTTCGATTCCACCCACGGCCGCTTTCCCGGCACGGTGGCGCAAACCGCCTCCGGCCTGCTGATCAACGGCCAGGCCGTCGCCGTAACCCATGCCGACACCCCGGAAGCGGTGGACTGGCGCGCCCTGGATATCGACCTGCTGGTGGAATGCTCCGGCCGTTACAGCAGCCGCCAGGAACTGAACCGTTTCATCGCCGCCGGCTGTCCGCGCCTGCTGCTGTCCCACCCGGCCAACGGCGCCGACGACGTGGATGCCACGGTGGTCTACGGCGTCAACGAGGGGCTGCTGCGGGGCGACGAAACCATCGTCTCCAATGCTTCCTGCACCACCAATGCCGTGGTGCCGGTACTCAAGCTGTTGCACGACCACCTGGACATCGAGCAGGTGCTGCTCACCACCCTGCATTCGGTGATGAACGACCAGCCCCTGATCGACGGCTACCACCACGCCGACCTGCGCCGCACCCGTTCCGCCATGCAGTCCATCATCCCCGTTTCCACCGGCCTCGCCCGGGGCGTGGAACGGTTGCTGCCGGCCTTGAAGGGGCGCATCCAGGCCAAGGCCATCCGCGTGCCTACCCTCAACGTTTCCGCCATCGACCTGGTGCTGCAAGTGTCCCGCGATGTGGATGCGGACCGCATCAACGCCCTGCTCTGCGATGCCGCCAACGGCCCCCTGAAAAACTTGATGGCCTGTTCCCATGAACCCCATGCCTCGGTGGACTTCAACCACGACCCCCACTCCGCCATCGTGGACGCCGGCCAGACCCGCGTCCTCGGCAAACCCGGCGAGCCGCGGCTGGTGAACCTGATGGTGTGGTTCGACAACGAATGGGGCTTCGCCAACCGCCTGGTGGACGTGGCCAGCCATTGGCTGGCGGCCGGCCGCTAGGGATACCCGTTTTCTCTTATTTGTCTCAGCAAGGAATGCAACCATGAAAGTGCTCAAGCTCAGCGACCTCGACCTCAAAGGCAAGCGCGTCTTCATCCGCGCCGACCTCAACGTGCCCCAGGACGAGCATGGCAACATCACCGAGGACACCCGCATCCGCGCTTCCGTACCCGGCATCAAACTGGCCCTGGAAAAAGGCGCGGCGGTCATGGTCACTTCCCACCTGGGCCGCCCCACCGAGGGCGCCCTCACCCCCGAAGACAGCCTGGCCCCCATCGCCCATCGCCTGGCGGAACTGTTGGGCTGCAAGGTACCCCTGATCGACAATTGGGTAGACGGTGGCTTCGACGTGAGTCCCGGCCAGGTGGTGCTGCTGGAAAACTGCCGCGGCAACAAGGGCGAGAAAAAAGATAGCGACGAGCTGGCGCAGAAAATGGCCAAGCTCTGCGACATCTACGTCAACGACGCCTTCGGCACCGCCCACCGGGCGGAAGCCACCACCCACGGCATGGCCAAGTACGCCCCCGTCGCCTGCGCCGGCCCCCTCCTCGCCGCCGAGCTGGAGGCCCTCACCCGGGCCCTGGAAAATCCCAAGCGGCCCCTGGTGGCCATCGTCGCCGGCAGCAAGGTGTCCACCAAGCTGACCATCCTCAAATCCCTGGCCGAGAAGGTGGACCAGCTCATCGTCGGCGGCGGCATCGCCAACACCTTCATGGTGGCGGACGACCTCCCCATCGGCGAATCCCTGGCCGAACTGGACCTGGTGGAGGAAGCCCGCAACATCATGGACCTGATGGACAAGCGCGGCGCGGCGGTGCCCATCCCCGAAGACGTGGTGGTGGCCAACGAACTCTCCGCCCAGGCCCGGGCCAACCGCGTCGCCGCCAGCGACATCGCCCCCGACGACATGATCCTCGACATCGGCCCCAAGACCGCGGCACGCCTGGTGAACATCCTCGCCCATGCCGGCACCATCGTCTGGAACGGTCCCCTCGGCGTCTTCGAGTTCGACCAGTTCGGCGGCGGCACCAAGATGGTGGCGGCGGCCATCGCCCACTCCCCCGCCTTCACCATCGCCGGCGGCGGCGATACCCTGGCCGCCATTGCCAAGTACCATATCGAAAACCAAGTGGACTACATCTCCACCGGCGGCGGCGCCTTCCTCGAGTTCCTCGAAGGCAAGAAGCTGCCCGCCGTGGCCGTCCTCGAACAGCGCTTTGCCGGCTAACCCACTCCATCCAACTGTGAAGGGCTCATCATGACTCGTGCCACCAAGATCGTCGCCACCCTGGGGCCCGCTTCCAGCAGCCCCGAAGTGCTGGGCAAACTGATCGAAGCCGGCATTGATGTGGTACGCCTCAATTTCTCCCACGGCAAGCCCGAGGACCATCGCGCCCGGGTGGAAGCCCTGCGTGAAGCCGCCAAGAAACGCGGCCGCACCGTGGCCGTCATGGCCGACCTGCAGGGGCCGAAAATCCGCATCGGCAAGTTCGCCGACAACAGGATCAGCATCAAAGCCGGGCAACCTTTCATCCTCGACGCGGCGTGCAAACTGGGCAACACCGAGCGGGTGGGCCTGGACTATCCCGAACTGATCGACGACGTGCAGGCTGGCGATGTGTTGCTGTTGGACGACGGCCGTACCGTGTTCGACATCGAGCGCATCGAAGGCCAGGAAATCTTCTGCATCAACCGCCACGACGGCGAGCTGTCCAACAACAAAGGCATCAACAAACAGGGCGGCGGCCTTTCCGCCCCGGCCCTGACGCCCAAGGACATGGAAGACATCCGGACCGCCGCCAGCCTCAACGTGGATTACGTGGCCGTCTCCTTCCCCAAGTCCGGCGCCGACATGCGCCAGGCTCGGGAGCTGCTCCACGAAGCCGGCTCCGACGCCCTGGTGATCGCCAAGATCGAGCGGGTGGAGGCCGTTGAAAACCTGGAGGACATCCTCCACGCCACCGACGGCATCATGGTCGCCCGGGGCGACCTGGCCGTGGAAGTGGGCGACGCCGCCGTGCCTTCCCACCAGAAACGCATGATCCGCATGGCGCGGGAGCACAATAAGTTCACCATCACCGCCACCCAGATGATGGAGTCCATGATCAGCAGCCCCGTCCCCACCCGGGCCGAGGTGTCCGACGTGGCCAACGCCGTGCTGGACGGCACCGACGCGGTGATGCTGTCCGCCGAAACCGCCTCCGGCCAGTACCCGGTGCAGACCGTGGAAGCCATGGTGCGGGTCTGCGTCGAGGCCGAAAAGACCCAGGAGATCACCCTCGACACCCACTTCCTCAACCGGGTGTTCACCCGCATCGACCAATCCATCGCCATGGCGGCCCTGTTCACCGCCTTCCACTTGAAGGTAAAGGCCATTGCCGCATTGACCGAATCGGGCTCTACCGCCCTCTGGATGAGCCGATTAAACTCGGGGGTGCCGGTGTACGCCCTGACCCCGAATGTGCGCACCCGCTACCGGGTCAGCGCCTTCCGCGATGTCTATCCGCTGCTGATGGACTTCTCCACCAAGGATCGCGAACGCTTGCTGTGGCAGGCCGAGGAGGCCCTCCTCGCCGCCGGCGTGGTGGAGGACGGCGACCTGATCGTGCTCACTGTGGGCGAACCCATCGGCGAAGCCGGCAGCACCAACACCCTGAAAATCGTCAAGGTGGGAGAACACAAACCCCATCCCACCCCTTACCTCAGTATTTGACTCGGTATTTAAAACAAGGAGACCCCCATGCCCATCGTATCCATGCGACAACTGCTGGACCATGCCGCCGAAAACGGCTACGGCCTGCCTGCCTTCAACGTGAACAACATGGAGCAGGTCTGGGCCATCATGGAAGCCGCCAGCGAACTGGACGCCCCGGTCATCATGCAGGCCAGCGCCGGCGCCCGCAAATATGCCGGCGAAGCCTTCCTCCGCCACCAGATCCTGGCCGCGCTGGAAGCCTATCCCCACATCCCCATCGTCATGCACCAGGACCATGGCCAATCCCCCGCCGTGTGCATGGCCGCCATCAAGTCCGGCTTCTCCTCGGTGATGATGGACGGCTCCCTGGAGGCCGACGGCAAGACCGTGGCCAGCTATGAATACAACGTGGCGGTGAGCCGCGAGGTGGTGAAGTTCTCCCACTCCATCGGCGTCTCCGTCGAAGCCGAACTGGGCGTGCTCGGCTCCCTGGAAACCATGAAGGGCGACAAGGAAGACGGCCACGGCGCCGACGGCCACATGACCCGGGAACAGCTCCTCACCGACGTGGAGCAGGCCGCCGACTTCGTCCGCCAAACCAACTGCGACGCCCTGGCCATCGCCATCGGCACCAGCCACGGCGCCTACAAATTCACCAAAAAACCCACCGGCGACATCCTCGCCATCGACCGCATCGCCGAAATCCACGCCCGCATCCCCAACACCCACCTGGTGATGCACGGCTCTTCCAGCGTGCCCCAGGAGCTGCTGGCCGAGATCCGCGAATTCGGCGGCGACATGAAGGAAACCTACGGCGTACCTGTGGAAGAAATCGTCAAGGGCATCAAGCACGGCGTGCGCAAGGTGAACATCGACACCGATATCCGCCTCGCCATGACCGGCGCCATCCGCCGCTACCTGGCCGAGAACCCCGGCAAGTTCGACCCCCGCGACTACCTCAAGCCCGCCCGGGAAGCCGCCAAAAAAATCTGCAAGGCCCGTTACGAAGCCTTCGGCTGCGCCGGGCAAGCCGGCAAGATCAAGGTGATTCCCCTGGACAAGATGGCGGAACGGTATGCCAAGGGCGAGTTGAACCAGATCGTCAAATAGTTCAATCGCTCGCTGATGCAGGAGAGACTAGGGCCGCAATTGCGGCCCTAGTCTTTCAGGGCCACGCCCCATCACACCGCCCCGATTATTAGTTGTACCATGCAACTATATATTCAAGACAGGAGCGTTATCCGTGGCCCTTCCCTCCGCCAAACAGGTGGACGACCTACGCGCCGCTTCCCGATTGCTGGTGAGGGAGCTGGGATTCATGAAGCCCACCCTGGCCGCAACGCCGCTACCGCCTTCCGCTGTGCATACCTTGGTGGAAATCGACCTGCACGGGCCGATGACCGTGATGCAGCTTGGTCAGCTCCTGGGCCTTGAAAAGTCCAGTGTCAGCCGGATGGTCAAGAAATTGGTGGCGTGCGGGGAGCTGGCGCAAACCGCCAGCCGGGAAGATGCCAGGATCAAGTGGCTCACCCTCACGGCCCGGGGGCGCAAGACGGTCCAAGCCATCCACGGCTTCGCCAGAAACCAGGTCAAGCAGGCCCTGGCCACCTTGCCCAGCGCGGAACAAGAGCGTGTCGTGGACGGACTGTCCCGTTATGGGCAGGCCTTGCAGGAGAACCGCAACGGCCAAACGATGCCACCCAAACGGCTGCCCATCCGCATCCAGCCCGGCTACCGCCCAGGGATCATCGGCAGCATTACGGAAATGCATGCGCGTCATTACAGCAATGCCGTGGGGTTTGGTCGTTATTTCGAGGCCAAGGTCGCCGCCGACCTGGCCGAGTTCACCGGCAGGCTGGGCAGCAAGAAGAACGGCCTGTGGGTCGCTTACAGGTGCAGCCAGCCCGTCGGCGCCATTGCCATAGATGGCGAGGACATGGGCCCGGATACGGCTCACCTGCGCTGGTTCATCCTGGACGAAAGGGGCCGCGGCCATGGTGTCGGCAAACGCCTCTTGAAAACCGCGGTGGACTTCTGCAAAAGCGCCGGGTTTTCTTCCATCACGCTATGGACATTTCGCGGCCTGGATGCGGCACGGCATCTTTATGAACAGGCAGGATTCGAACTGATGGAAGAGGTAAAGGCTGCCCAGTGGGGCAAGGCCGTATGGGAACAACGGTTTGTGCTGAAATTACCCAAGAAAGGCCATAGCTGACAAAGTAAGTCTCCACTCCCCACGCTTGCCAATTTCCTTTCCTGGATGGCATCCACGCTGGTAATGTGCCTGCCACAAACAACCACAATACTGACGCCATGCACCTGCCCGCCATCATCGATGTCGAAGCCTCGGGTTTCGGCCCGACCAGCTACCCCATCGAAGTGGGGCTGGTGCTCCCTGGCGGCCGTACCTACTGCGCCCTGATCCGGCCGGAGCCGGGCTGGGGCCACTGGGATGCACAAGCGGAGCGGGTGCATCGGGTGTCGCGGCATACCCTGTTGAGCCATGGCCTGCCTGCGCAACAGGTGGCGCGGGAAGTCAACGAATACCTATGGGGCCTCACGGTGTACTGCGACTCCTGGTACCACGACTTCAACTGGCTGAGCCGCCTGTTCGACGCCGCGGACTCGGCCCCGGCCTTCCGCCTGGAAGACCTGCGCCTGCTGCTCAACCAGGAACAGGCCGACGCCTGGCATGCCACCAAGAGCCAGGTGGAACGGGAAATGGGATTGGAGCGGCATCGGGCCAGCAACGACGCCCGGGTGTTGCAGGCTACCTTGCAGGGGGTCCGACACCCCCACGCCGCCATGCTTGCCGACCAAGCCAGGCAGTTGGTCGGCTGACATCCGCTGCCGGACCTGGGCCAAGATTTGCTATGGTTCAGCCATCCCTTACCTTCCAACCTGTCCATGCCCATCGCCCCCATGCCCTTACCGGAACATCCGCTACGCCTTTCCCTCAATGACGAACTCCATGCCCGACCGCCGGTAACCCTGGCGGGGGCGGCTTGGATCACCCATCTGGTCATGCTCCACGACAGGCCGGAAGGACGCATCTCCGCCGCTGCCGAAGAAAGCCACCTGAAGGTGCTGTGCGACTTGTCCCAAAGCCCCTTCGGTTCCCAGATCCACGGCAACCACTGGATTCTGGAAGCGCAGGGCCTGCGCCTGAAATGGGAGCGCCACAACGAATTCTCCAGTTACACCTTTTTCCGCGAACGCAAACCGGGCCACGGGCCGCGCACCAATGCCCTGGAAGCCTTCCCGCGGGAATGGGTCATGGACATCCCGGGCCATCTGCTCGTGGCCAGCCACGTGGAGTACTGCACCCGCGAACAACGGGATCCCGAGGCCTTGGCAGCCGAACTTGCCGCCGCCAGCGAAACCACGGTGGTGTCCCATATTGCCGGGGGCTCCGTCCTGGTGGCCTCCGATTTCCGCCTCCATGACGGCTTTACCCATTTCACCCTGGTGGACGACAACCCCCAGAACCACCATGCCGGCGGCACGGTGCAGCGCCTGCTGGAGATCGAGACTTACCGCATGATGGCCCTGCTCTCCTTCCCGGTGGCCCGGGAGGTGGGTCAGCGCCTGGGCCGCGACGAACAGGAAGCCGCCGAGCTGATGGAGGAAATGGCCGCCGACCGCGGACCGGAGGGGGAGCGGGCCATCCTCGCCCGGCTCACCCGGCTGGCGGCGGACATCGAGCTTTCCGTTTCCCGCACCGCCTTCCGCTTCGGTGCGGCGGAGGCCTATTACGCCCTGGTACGGCAACGTATCACCGATCTGCGGGAGCAACGCATCGACGGCCTGCCCACCCTCCAGGCCTTCATGGACAGACGCCTGGCGCCGGCCATCCAGACCTGCCTGTCCACCGCCCGCCGCCAGAACGAACTCTCCAGCCGCATCGCCCGCAACAGCGCCCTGTTGCGCACCCGGGTGGAAATGGAGCTGGAGCGGCAGAACCAGCAACTGCTGAGCCAGATGAACCGCCGGGCCAAACTGCAATTGCGCTTGCAGGAAACGGTGGAGGGCCTGTCGGTAGTGGCCATCACCTACTATGCTTCGCAATTGGTGCACTATCTGGCCGAAGGCGGCCACAGCCTGCTGCCGGCCGGCTGGTCGCCGGAGGGCATCACCGCGGCGGCCATCCCGATCATTGGCGGCCTGGTGGCTTGGAGCTTGCACCGCATGCGCAAGGGGCTGAAGGACCAACACTAGTCGGCAGCAGCTTGCAGAATTGGAGCAGTGTTGTCCCGCCCTGACCAAGGAATGGACATCCTTATTGCCTCTTCGACCCCGGGGTCTTGCCGGTCTTTCAGCGACGGCGCAGCCCATACAGCGGGGCTATAATCCGGCCCTTCCCCCACCCATCCTGACGAGATCCCAACCGTGAGCGCTCCCCTTTTCGAATCCACCATCAAAAGCCTCCCCCTTGTGGGCAAAGGCAAGGTGCGCGACATCTATGCCGTGGGCGACGACAAGCTGCTGGTGATCGCCACCGACCGCCTGTCCGCCTTCGACGTGATCCTGCCCGATCCCATTCCCGACAAGGGCAAGGTGCTCACCGCCGTGGCCGATTTCTGGTTCGGCAAACTGGCCCATGTGATCCCCAACCAACTCACCGGCATCGACCCGGAAAGCGTGGTGCAGGGCGAGGAAGAACAAGCCCAGGTGCGCGGCCGCGCCGTGGTGGTGAAACGCCTCAAGCCCTTGCCCATCGAAGCTGTGGCCCGGGGCTACATCATCGGCTCCGGCTGGAAGGATTACCAGGCCACCGGCAAGGTGTGCGGCATTGAACTGCCCGCCGGGCTGCAACAAGCCCAGCAACTGCCCGAACCCATCTTCACCCCGGCCACCAAGGCCGACGTGGGCGACCACGACGAGAACATCGACTACGCGACCACGGAAAAACTGGTGGGCGCGGAAATGGCCGCCAAGGTGAAGGAAGTGACCCTGCGCCTGTACAAGGAAGCCGCCGCCTTCGCCCGGGTCAAGGGCATCATCATCGCCGACACCAAGTTCGAGTTCGGTCTCGACGGCAACGGCCGCCTGCACCTGATCGACGAAGTGCTGACGCCGGACTCCTCCCGCTTCTGGCCCGCCGACACTTACAAGGTAGGCACCAGCCCCGCCAGCTTCGACAAGCAGTTCGTCCGCGACTACCTGGAAACCCTGGACTGGAACAAGACTGCACCGGGTCCTCGACTGCCCGCCGAGGTGATCGAGAAGACGGCAAGCAAGTACCGGGACGCCTACCACTGCCTCACTGGCGGGCACCTGGAAAGCTGATCCCCTGTATTGCGGGGTTTCGACAGGCCCCGCTCATGACAATCCCATTTCCAATGGCTAGTCCTTTCGGATCATTGCCGGGCGCCCCATGAGCATTTAACCTGCATATTCTTTCGGAATATTCAGGCGACAATGGATCACCTTGAAAAATCATCCCGCCACGGGCGCCGCTCCCTGGTCACTGCACTTGCCGTTGCACTTCTCACCGTCACTCAGGCCGCTTTGGCGTTGCCAACGCGAGGCGACCTGGCCTCGGGAGCGGCAACCCTGGCAGGGGATAGCCAGTCATTGACGATCTCGCCGACAGATTACCGCTCCATTCTCGACTGGTCCGCGTTCGGCATTGGCAGCGGCGAGTCGGTCACCTTCAGTCAGGCATCCTTTTCCGACACCGTCCTGAATCGCTTCAGTAATGGCGCGGCCACTGTGATCTCAGGAAACCTTACGGCAAACGGTGGACTGATCCTCCTCAATCCGAACGGCTTTGTTTTCTCAGGCGCCACGATCCATGCACCCTTCATTGCGATCTCCACCTGGAATCTGAGCGATGCCGATTTCCTCGCCGGGAATCCCAACTTTCAATCCAGTGGCAACAGCGGCAGCATCCAAATATTGAACAACAGCGTGATTGATACTTCCCGGCTCTCGCTCTATGCCGGATCAATCACGCTAAATGGAAATATTTCCCTCAACGACGGTCCCTACGACCCAGTTTGGTCTGGCACCAACACATCCGCCTGCGGTGGCAGTGCTGGAGCAACCGTCAGCATCGGCAGCAACCCTGGCTTCAGCAGCCCAACCCTCTGCTCGGGACAGCTTGGTCAGATATCGGGTCAGGTGTCGGCAGGGGGAGACATCTACCTGATACCAAGCCCAGGGACGGTCATATCGCCTCCAGAACTCACAGTGGCCTTGGGCCCAACCGCTCCCGTCTTGTTGGATTTTGTTCTTGAGCCCGTACCCGAACCCACCAGTGGCGCCTATCTGCTAATCGGATTGAGCGCCGTCGCATTCACCCTGCGCCGCCGAAAAAACTGACTCAACGTACGTAGCATCGTCCAGCCCCGTTCGCGGGGCTTTTGTTTTTCTGGGGCCGTCCAACTGGGGCACAATACTGCCTTGACGCAACCCTATAACACCACACCGATATGAACCCCCTCCTCGACTTTTCCGGCCTGCCCCGTTTCGACGTCGTTACCCCCGATCACGTGGCCCCCGCCATCCGCCAGTTGATCGCCGACTATCGCGCCTTGATCGAAAAGCTCACCGCGCCGGAGGCCCCCGCCACCTGGAACGACTTCATGCAGCCCATGACCGATACCGGCGAGCAGCTCTCCCGGGCCTGGGGCATCGTCGGCCACCTGCATTCGGTGAATGATGTGCCCGAATGGCGCGAGGCCTACAACAGCATGCTGCCCGAGGTATCCGGTTTCTACGCCGACCTGGGGCAGAACCTGGCCCTCTTCGCCAAGATCAAGGCCCTGGCCGCCAGCCCCGAATACGCCACCCTGAGTCCGGCGCGCAAGCGCATCGTGGACAACGACCTGCGCGACTTCCGCCTGTCGGGCGCCGAGCTGCCCGAGGACAAGAAGCCCCGCTTCAAGGAAATCCAGGAAGAACTCTCCGCCCTGGCCGCGAAATTTTCCGAGAACATCCTCGACGCCACCAACGCCCATGCCGAATGGATCACCGACCCGGATGACCTGAAGGGATTGCCGGAAGACGTGATCGCCGCCGCCCGGGCTGCGGCGGGAAAGAAAGGCCGGCCGGGTTGGAAGTTCACCCTCCACGCCCCCTCCTACATCCCCATCCTGCAATACGCCGAGAACCGCGATCTACGCGGCCGCACCTACCGCGCCTACGCCACCCGCGCCTCCGAGTTCGGCAAGACCGAGTGGGACAACACCGCCCTGATCGACAAGATCCTCGCCCTGCGCGCCGAGGAAGCCGCCCTGCTGGACTATGCCAACTACGCCGAGGTTTCCCTGGTGCCCAAGATGGCCGAAAGCCCGGCCCAGGTGGCCGCCTTCCTGCGCGACCTGGCGGCCAAAGCCAAACCCTTCGCCGAGAAGGACTACGCCGAGATACAGGCCTTCGCCCGCAGCGAACTGGGCATGGACAAACTGGAAAGCTGGGACCTCTCCTGGGTATCGGAAAAACTCAAGCAGGCCCGCTACGCCTTTTCCGATGAGGAAGTGAAACAGTACTTCCCCGAACCCAAGGTCATCGCCGGGCTGTTCAAGGTCATCGAGTCGGTGTTCGGCGTCAAGCTGGAAGCCGACGGCGCCCCGGTGTGGGACAAGGACGTGAGCTTCTACCGTATCACCCGCGACGGCCGCCTGGTGGGCCAGTTCTACCTGGACCTCCACGCCCGCGAAACCAAGCGCGGCGGCGCCTGGATGGACGACGCCATCACCCGCCGCAGCACCCACGGCGGCGTGCAAACCCCGGTGGCCTATCTCAACTGCAACTTCCCCGCCGGCGTGAACGGCAAGCACGCCACCTTCAGCCACGACGATGTCATCACCCTGTTCCACGAAACCGGCCACGGCCTGCACCATCTGTTGACGCAGGTGGATGAGTACTCGGTGTCCGGCATCCATGGCGTGGAATGGGATGCGGTGGAACTGCCCAGCCAGTTCATGGAAAATTTCTGTTGGGAATGGGATGTGCTGCAAGGCATGACCGCCCACGTGGACACCGGCGCCCCGCTGCCCCGCGCCCTCTACGACAAGATGATCGCCGCCAAGAATTTCCAGAGCGGCCTCGCCACCTTGCGCCAGGTGGAGTTCGCCCTGTTCGACCTGCTGCTCCACAGCGAATTCAAGGTGGGCGGCGGGCAAAGCTATATGGACCTGCTGGCCCAGGTGCGCAAGGAAGTGGCGGTGTTGGTGCCGCCGGAATGGAACCGCTTCCCCAATAGCTTCAGCCACATCTTCGCCGGCGGTTATGCGGCGGGTTATTACAGTTACAAGTGGGCGGAGGTGCTCTCCGCCGATGCCTACTCCGCCTTCGAGGAGGCCGCCCAAACCCGGGGCAGCACCTTGGATACGGAAACCGGCAACCGCTTCCTCAAGGAAATCCTGGCGGTGGGCGGTTCCCGTCCCGCCATCGAATCCTTCAAGGCCTTCCGCGGCCGCGAACCCAAGCCGGACGCCCTGCTGCGCCACAACGGCATGGTAGCGGCGTGAATACATAAAGGATCCCTGCCATGCGCCTTCCCGTCGCCCTTGCCCTCGCCCTGCTGCTTGCTGCCTGTGGCGCGGTGAGCCAGGAAAACTACGACAAGCTGAAAACCGGCATGGCCTACGACGAGGTGGTCAAGGTGCTGGGCAAACCCAGCCAGTGCAGCGAAGCCCTGGGCGCCCGTAGCTGCTTGTGGGGGGATGAAACCCGTAACATCAGCGCCAACTTCATCGCCGGGAAAGCGGTATTGTTCTCGAGCAAGAACATCCGATAAACCAGGAGGACGCCATGAACCTGCCCGCCCAACCCGCCATCGTCGCCCCTCCCCCAACCCACGGCGCCTCCCTGACTTTCCGCCTGGCGCCGGCGGCCGATGCCCGCTCCGCCCTGGTCCGCCTGCAACAGGGCTTCAGTCCGAGCTGGGGCGTGGCCGGCCTGGGCGAGCCGCTGCTGGCGGCATTGGGCAAGACAGTGCCGGGCCTGCATACCTTTACCGCGCTGTCAGGTCCCGGCTGCGCCGCGCCCTCCACCCAGCAGGCCCTGTGCTGCCTGTTGGGCAGCAGGGAACGCAGCGCCGTTTTCGACACGGTGGAAAAGGTAAAAGCGCTGCTGGGTACGGATTTCGTCCTGGATGATGCTCAGGACACCTTCTGCTATGCCGGCGGCCGCGACCTGACGGGCTATGAAGACGGCACCGAGAACCCCAAGGGCGACGACGCTCCGGCAGCCGCCCTGGCCGAGGGCGCGCCCGGCATGGCCGGATCCAGCTTCGTCGCGGTACAGCGCTGGGTGCACGATCTGGCCCGCTTCAACGGCCATCCGCTGCCGACGCGCAATGCCATGATCGGCCGCGACCGGGACAGCAATGAAGAACTGGCGGATGCGCCGGCATCGGCCCATGTCAAACGTTCGGCCCAAGAAAGCTTCGAACCGCCTGCTTTCATGCTGCGTCGGTCCTTGCCCTGGAGCAACGGTAAAACCCAAGGGCTGGAGTTCATCGCCTATGGCCGCTCCCTGCAAGCCTACGAGCAGGTGTTGCGGCGGATGATGGGGCTGGAGGACGGCATCGTCGATGCCCTGTTCGATTTCTCCCGGCCCCTCACCGGCGGCTATTACTGGTGCCCGCCAGTAATGGACGGCAAACTGAATCTACGCCTGCTGGGGATTTGATCAGCCCCCCCTCAGCAGCACCGACAATTCCCGGTCCAGCAGGCCGGCGTCGCCGGCGTTGAGTTCCACCAGGCGACGCAGGTGGGTGATGCTGTCCAGGTCGATGCGGTCGCAGCGCAGCCCCACCCGGCGGCCTTCGATATGGGTGGCGGTGGTCCACATATTGATCGCCGCATCCTCCGCCAGGACCAAGTGCAATTGGCAGCTCTCTCCCAGCTTCACAGGCCAATCCGGCGCCACTTCCACCAAGGCGCCCTTGAGGGAGAGATCGAGCAAGTGGGCTTCGGTGACGCCGGCGGCGTCGATCAGGCGTATCGGCGCATCGAAGGCGGCGCGCCAGAAATGGCGGCGATCAGAGGCGGCAGTGACAGTCACGGTTTTTCCTTTTTCTGGGCGTGCTTGATTTGCACTTGCCGGGCTTCCTCGCCGGTGCCGACAAAGCAGTCACACAAGGGACACGTGGCTGCGTCCTGGCAATCGTGCTCCCGGGCGCACTCCGCCACGGTCTGGTCGAGGAGCACCATTTCCCGCTTACGCGGACAAAAATCAAAGGGAGAATCGAACATCGCCTTCCCTCCAGCATGCTGAAAAATCCCCGACGGGGACAGAGTCGTTCCATCCTACACGCCACCCCGATGCCTGCCAAGGCGACAGGCCGCTAGAATCGCCCGCTTGAAACTATCCCCCTCGGAGACAAAGCCTTGAAGATCGCCGCCTGGAACGTGAACTCCCTGAAGGTGCGCCTGCCCCATGTGCTGGATTGGTTGGCGGCCCAGCAGCCCGATGCGCTCTGTCTGCAGGAAACCAAGACCGAGGACAAGGGTTTCCCCTTCGCCGAGCTGGCAGCCGCCGGCTACACCGCGATCCACAATGGCCAGAAGACCTACAACGGCGTCGCCATCCTCAGCCGCCAAGGCATGGAGGACGTGCAGCGGGACATCCCTGATTTCGATGATCCGCAAAAGCGCATCATCGCCGCCACGGTGAACGGCGTACGCCTGGTCTGCGCCTACATCCCCAACGGCAGCGAAGTGGGTTCGGAAAAATACGAATACAAGCTGCGCTGGCTCACCGCATTGACCGCCTGGCTCAAGGAAGAGATGGTCCGTTATCCCAAACTGGCCCTGCTGGGGGACTACAACATCGCTCCCGACGATAGGGACGTGCACGACCCCGTGGCCTGGAAGGACAAGATCCTCTGCTCGGTGCCGGAACGGGAAGCCTTCCAGGGCTTGGTCGGCCTCGGCCTCACTGATGCCTTCCGCCTCTTCGAGCAGCCGGAGCAGAGTTTCAGTTGGTGGGACTACCGGGCTGCCGGCTTCCGCCGCAACCTGGGCCTGCGTATCGACCACATCCTGCTGTCTCCTCCCCTGGCCCAACAATGCACCGCCTGCACGGTGGACAAGGCGCCGCGCAAGCTGGAACGCCCCTCCGACCACGCCCCGGTGATCGCGGAGCTGGCATGAACGGCGACCAGCAGAGCCGCATCGACGCCCTCTATCCGGTCCTGGCCGCCCTGCCGGCGGACCTGCACCGGCTATGCCTGAAGGAAGCCATGGTGATGACGGTGCCCGCCGGCGCCACGGTGTTCGACAGCGGCCAGCCCTGCCAGGGCTTCCCCTTCATCCTCGACGGCGGCATCCGCGTCCTCAAGGCCGCCAGCAACGGCCGCGAACTGCCCCTTTACCGGGTGCTGCCCGGGGAATCCTGTCTCATCAGCTCCGGCTGCCTGTTAGGCCATTCGGACTACAACGCCCGGGGCGTGACGGAAAAAGAAACCACCCTGGTGCTACTACCGCGCCAGCGCTTCGACGCCCTGCTGACCAACGCCGAATTCCGCGACTTCGTCTTCCACCTGTTCGCCGAACGCATGGCCGATCTGATGCAATTGGTGGAGGAAGTGGCTTTCCACAAACTGGATCAGCGCCTGGCCAACCTGCTACTGGGCAAGGGCCACACGGTGCACACCACCCACCAGCAACTGGCCGATGAACTGGGCAGCGTGCGGGAAATGGTGAGCCGCCTGCTCAAGGGCTTCGCCGAACAGGGCCTGGTGCGCCTGGGCCGGGAGCAGATCGAAATCCTCGACGCGGCGGGCCTGAGGCGCATGGCGGAGTAAGCGCCGCGTTGGCGGAATGGGCAAAATGCGGCGAGGTAAACACCAAGAGGCAGCAAGGAAACCCAGTTAGCACTCATGCCGTTCTTGGTGCGCCTTGGTGCTCTTGGTGTCCCTGGTGATTTCCTCGTCACCTTGCACATGGCGTACCAATTGGTTTTTTCTCTCTTCCTGGGATTGCCCCATCCGGTGACTTTGGTTACAGATGCACGGCCCCTGCGGATGCTCTAATCACTCCGTCATTTCAACGTACAGGAGGACTGCTCCATGAAACTCAACGTCGGCGGCATCGACCGTATTCTTCGCATCGTCGCAGGCTTGGCCCTGATCGCCTGGGCCTTGATGGGCGGCCCAGTATGGGCTTGGATCGGCGTGGTCCCCCTGGGCACCGGCCTGGTGGGCTTCTGCCCGCTCTACCCCTTGCTCGGCCTCAACACCTGCCCGATGAAGAAGGAGTAAGCCTCCTGGCTCTCCCAGTGGAAGCCCGCCTAGGCGGGCTTTTTTCTTCTGCGACGCACCAAAAAAATAGTTCGGCAACTGTCATCGTACTTTCTTGAATTCGCCATCAAGGGTGGCTAAGCTGTCCCGGTGAGTCTTGCAAAAGACCCATCGCCAGAACAGAAGAGGGGCAGGTTTGAATCCCCGCTGCGCGCCATCACGGAACCGTTTTCAACGATCACCTAGAGGAGCCGCCTTCCATGTCGACACGTCCCATTCGTACCATCATCCAGGGCCAGCACGTCATCACCGCCACGCCCGATATCAGCGTCACCGCCGCCGCCGTAGCCATGCGCAGCGCCAAGATCGGCGCCATCGCCATTCTCGAGAACGAAAAACTGGTGGGTATCTTCACGGAGCGGGATGCCCTGTTCCGCGTCCTTGCCGCCGGCCGGAATCCCATCACCACCACCCTCGGCGACGTCATGACCCGCGACCCGCAGACCATTACGCCGAACCGTCCCCTCAACCACGCCCTGCATTTGATGCACGAAGGCGGCTACCGCCATATGCCCGTAGTGGAAAACGGCTACCTGGTGGGTATGGTGTCCGTGCGTGATGCCCTCGGCGCCGAACTGGTGGAGTTCACCGAGGAGTTGGATAGCAAGGAGCATCTGTCGGAAATCATGGCGTAACGATTCACGCTGTTTAAGGGCGGGCGCGGCCTGCCCATAGATCGGGAGCTGCGGCTCCCGTTTTGTTTGGTTTGCTTGCCTGCAAACCCGCACCGCTACTGCAACGCAGCAAAACTTCCCACTGGGATCGCCTCCCTTGCCACCCTCTAAGGCACGACCACTTGTGGCACCCAGGCGGAAAGCCGGTTTCCACCCTGGCGATTGTTGAAGCCTGAATAAATTCAGATGGAACAAGGACTTCCACCCCGGGTTCGGTTTGGCACAGTACTTGATGTTGTATCCCCATTAATTCCAACTACAGGAGGGGGATATGACCGAGACCTTTTACGAAGTGTTGCGCCGCCAGGGGATTTCCCGCCGCAGTTTTCTTAAGTTCTGTTCCCTGACCGCCACGTCCCTGGGTCTGGGTTCCGCCGCGGCGCCCAAGATCGCCCATGCTCTGGAAACCAAGCCGCGCACCCCGGTGTTGTGGCTCCACGGCCTGGAATGCACCTGCTGCTCCGAATCCTTCATCCGCTCCGCCCACCCGCTGGCCAAGGATGTGGTGCTGTCGATGCTGTCCCTCGACTATGACGACACCCTGATGGCCGCCGCCGGCTACCAGGCCGAGGCCATCCTCGACGACATCAAGAAGCGCTACAAGGGCAACTACATCGTCGCCGTGGAAGGCAACCCGCCCCTCAACGAAGACGGCATGTTCTGCATCCACGGCGGCCGACCCTTCGTCGATGTCCTGAAGGAAACCTGCGCCGACGCCAAGGCCATCATCTCCTGGGGCTCCTGCGCCTCCTGGGGCTGCGTCCAGGCCGCTAAGCCGAATCCCACCCGGGCCACCCCGGTGCATAAGGTCATCACCGACAAGCCCATCATCAAGGTGCCCGGCTGCCCGCCCATCGCCGAAGTGATGACCGCCGTGGTCACCTACATGCTCACCTTCGACAAGATTCCCGAGCTGGACCGCCAGGGCCGGCCGAAGATGTTCTACGGCCAGCGCATCCACGACAAGTGCTATCGCCGCCCCCACTTCGACGCCGGCCAGTACGTGGAAGAGTGGGACGACGAAGGCGCCCGCAAGGGCTATTGCCTCTACAAGATGGGCTGCAAGGGTCCCACCACCTACAACGCCTGTTCCACCACGCGCTGGAACAACGGCGTGTCCTTCCCCATCCAGTCCGGCCACGGTTGCATCGGCTGCTCCGAGGACGGCTTCTGGGACAAGGGCAGTTTCTACGACCGCGTCACCGACATCAAGCAGTTCGGCATTGAGTCCAATGCCGACAAGATCGGCGGCACCGCAGCCGCCGTCACCGGCGCCGCGGTGGCCGCCCACGCCGCCGTTACGGCCCTTGCCCGCGCCAAGAAGAAGACGGGCATCGATATTCCCGGGGGAGAAAAATAATCATGGGCGCCTACACAACCCAAGGCTTCAATATGGACAATTCCGGCAAACGGGTCGTCGTCGATCCGGTCTGCCGCATCGAAGGCCACATGCGGGTGGAAGTCAACCTGGACAGCAACAACGTGATCCGCAACGCGGTGTCCACCGGCACCATGTGGCGCGGCCTGGAGGTCATCCTCAAGGGCCGCGACCCCCGCGACGCCTGGGCCTTCACCGAACGCATCTGCGGCGTATGCACCGGCACCCACGCCCTCACCTCCTGCCGTTCCGTGGAAGATGCCCTGGGCATCAAGATCCCGGCCAACGCCAACCACATCCGCAACATGATGCAGTTGAATCTCCAGATTCACGACCATGTGGTGCACTTCTATCACCTGCATGCCCTGGACTGGGTGGACATCATCTCCGCCCTCAAGGCCGATCCGAAGCGGACTTCCGAACTGGCCCAGAGCATTTCCGATTGGCCGCTGTCCTCCCCCGGCTATTTCCGCGACCTGCAAAACCGCCTGAAGAAATTCGCCGAATCCGGCCAGCTCGGCCCCTTCACCAACGGCTACTGGGGCAACCCGGCTTACAAGCTGCCGCCTGAAGCCAACCTGATGGCCGTGGCCCACTACCTGGAAGCCCTGGATTTCCAGAAGGAAATCGTCAAGGTGCACACCATCTTCGGCGGCAAGAACCCCCATCCCAACTGGCTGGTGGGCGGCATGCCCTGCGCCATCAACATGGACGGCACCGGCGCCGTTGGCGCCATCAACATGGAACGCCTGAACCTGGTGAAGAGCATCATCGACCAGACCCGGGAGTTCATGGAAAAGGTCTATGTCCCCGACATCATCGCCATCGGCTCCTTCTACAAGGACTGGCTCCACGGCGGCGGCCTCTCGTCCAAGGCGATCATGGCCTACGGCGACATCCCCGACAAAGCCAACGACTACACCCCGGACAACATGCTGCTGCCGGGCGGTGTCATCCTCGGCGGCGACCTCACCAAGATCGAGCATGTGGATCCCCGCGATCCCGAGCAAGTGCAGGAATTCGTCACCCACTCCTGGTACAAGTACCCGGACGAAACCAAGGGCCTGCATCCCTGGGACGGCGTCACCGAGGCCAACTACCATCCCGAAGGTCCCAACTTCAAGGGCACCCGGACCAAGATCGAGAGCCTGGACGAGTCGGCCAAGTATTCCTGGATCAAGTCGCCCCGCTGGCGCGGTCACGCCATGGAAGTCGGCCCCTTGTCGCGCATGGTGCTGGGTTACGCCCAACCGAAGAAGTACCCCCGCGTCAAGGAACTGGTGGACGCCTCCCTGAAGCAACTCAACCTGCCGGTCAGCGCCCTCTACTCGACCCTGGGCCGCACCGCCGCCCGGGCCATCGAGGCGCTCTACTGCGCCGAGTTGCAAGTGGATCAGTTCGACCGTCTGATGTCCAACATCCGGGCCGGCGATACCGCCACCGCCAACATCGACAAGTGGGATCCCGCCACCTGGCCCAAGGAAGCCAAGGGGGTCGGTTTCACCGAAGCCCCCCGCGGCGCCCTCGGCCACTGGATCAAGATCAAGGACGGCAAGATCGACAACTACCAGTGCGTGGTGCCCACCACCTGGAACGGCAGCCCGCGCGACCCCAAGGGACAGATCGGCGCTTTCGAAGCCAGCCTGATGAACACGCCGGTGGCCAAGGCCGACCAACCCCTGGAGATCCTGCGCACCATCCACAGCTTCGATCCCTGCCTGGCCTGCTCGACCCATGTCATGAGTCCCGACGGCCAGGAAATGGCTACCGTCAAAGTCCGCTAACCCATCCACGGAGGAGCATGCCATGCTGGCACAACAGGACGCACTCGAAGCGGAGCAGCAAGCGCGGCTGGTCAAGGCGGTTTATGTGTACGAAGCACCGGTGCGCCTCTGGCACTGGGTCAATGCCTTGTGCATTACCTTGCTGGCCATCACCGGTTATCTGATCGCCAACCCCCTGCCGTCCATGCCGGGGGATGCCAGTCAGCACTTTGTGATGGGCACCATCCGCGTGATCCACTTTTCTTCCGCCTACATCTTCGCCGTCGGCTTCATCGGGCGCATCTACTGGGCCGCGGTGGGCAACCACCACGCCCGGCAGATCTTCATCCTGCCCATCAGGAGCCGCCAATGGTGGGGGGAGATTTTCCACGAACTGAAGTGGTACTTGTTTCTGGTGAAGGAGCCGAAGAAATACGTGGGCCACAACCCTTTGGCACAGCTCGCCATGTTCCTCTTCTTCACCATCGGCGCGGTGTACATGATCTGCACCGGCTTCGCCCTCTACGGCGAAGGCCTGGGCGCGGAGAGCTGGGCGGGGCACATGTTCGGCTGGGTCATCACCGCCGTGGGCGGCAACAGCCAACAGGTGCATTCCCTGCACCATATGGGCCTGTGGGTGACCCTGATCTTCGTCATGATCCACATCTACGCGGCCATCCGCGAGGACATCATGAGCCGCCAGAGCATGATCTCCACCATGATTTCCGGCTGGCGCATGTTCAAGGACTGATGCGGGGCGGCTCCCCATCGGTTTTGTGATGATTGTTGCAACGAGCAATCCGGCGCTGGGCGCGGGCACTTCCAAAGGCCCGCGCCTTTTTTTTCGCCGCCGCGCGCCCCTGCATCCGGGCCGCTTCCTCGACAGCCGCTTCCTCAAGCCCCTGGCCATTTCCCAGGACAAGCTGGCCTCCGCCCTGGGCATCTCGCGGCGACGGGTCAACGAGCTGGTGCGCGGCCGTCGCGCCATCAGTGCCGACACCGCCCTGCGCCTGGGCCGCTATTTCGACACCGGCCCCGAATTCTGGCTCGGCCTGCAACAGGCCTGGGACAACTACCTGGCCTGGCGCGCCTGGCATCAGGGCCACGTTGCCGCCGAACCGCGCTTCCGCGAGGACCCGGCCCGCTGAGCCTGTTTTGTCAGTGGATTGAAAGCCGGGGGGATTTTTTCCCGGGAATATCGCCCCACCGCCGTGCCTGCCGCGATAAGCCCCTAAAATCTTGGGCATGGAATTACGCAATGCACGCGCGAGGATGTCGCTCCGCCTGGCCATCATCCTCTCCCTCGCGTTGCACGGGGCAGTGCTGTTCGTCCATCTCTCCCAACCGGAAGCGGTGTCCGGCAAAGCCAGCCCGCCGGCCAACGCCGGCCTCAACGTTGTCCTCGCCCCACCGGCTCCCCGGGTGCAACCCCAGGAAAAGCGTCCTTCCGCGCCGAAAAAGCCGGCCGCCAGCCCCCGCGTGCTGGCCCTGCCCGGCGGCACCCGGCAAGGCGCCAACCAGCCCAAATGGAGCCGCGCCGAACGGGATGAAATGAACGACTTCCTCAACAGCCTGTCGCCGCCGCCACGCCCGCCCAGCGGCCATGAGTTGGCCCAGCAGGCCCTGGCCCAGGCGCGGGAACTGGGGCGCCAGACCGACCGGGAAGGCGACGTCCCGCGGCAGCCGGTGCAAGGCAAGCAGGCCGATCCTTTCAGCCTGGAAATGTATTTCGACGCCTTCGTTCGCAAGCTCAATCGCAGCGCCGCCTTCGTCAACCGCGAACCCCGCGGCAATGGCCGGCGCAAGGCCCTGGTCCGCATCACCCTCAATGCCGACGGCACTCTGCAAAGCTATCAGGTGCTGCGGGCGGCCGATCAGGAAGTGGAAATCGCCTACATCAAGAGCGTGGTGGAACGGGCCTCCCCCTTCTCCGCCCTGCCGCCGGACATCCGCAAGACCATGGGCACCTTCAGCGTCCTGATGTGCATCACCCCCAATCAAGGGGGCGGGGATGGCTTCGTGCCCATGGGCAGGGGCGAGGAATGCAGGGATTAACTCTTTCAACCCTGCTTCAAAATTCCGGCGATGGATTCGCTATAAACCGTAACCCCTCCCGTCCTCCCCTTATCAGGGGAGAGGCCTGCTGCATAAAGCATCGCCGCTCGAACTCCCCCCTGACAAGGGGGGTGGGGGGGGGTTGCGGTGTTTACCTACTGATATTTTTAAGACAGCTCCTTAGCAGCCACTGGAAAGATCCTTTCCGCTAACAACGCCGTTCCGGACGGATGCTGCCGCTCCGCTCACTGCGGGCCCCGCAACAAGTGCCTGATTGTTAAAGCCTGAAGTATTTTTTTGGCGCTGGCACGGCACTTGTACTGTAACGCTATCCGTTACAGGAGCAGGGCATGGAAGATTTCAAACACGAGATTCTGGTTTTGGGCATCGGCAACCTGCTGTGGGCCGATGAAGGCTTCGGTGTGCGCTGCGCGGAAGCCTTGGCCGAAGCCTACCAACTGCCCCCCGAAGTGCTGGTGATGGACGGCGGCACCCAAGGCCTCTACCTGCTGCCCTACGTGCAGCAGGCCAAGCGCATGATCGTCTTCGACGCCATCGACTACGGCCTCGAACCCGGCGCCCTGCGCCTGGTGGAAAACGACCAGGTGCCCCGCTTCATGGGGGTGAAGAAAATGAGCCTGCACCAGACCGGCTTCCAGGAAGTCATCTGCGCCGCCGGGCTCACCGGCCGCTGCCCCGATGAAATGCTGCTGGTGGGCGTGCAGCCGGTGGAACTGGAAGACTACGGCGGCAGCCTGCGCCCCGCGGTGAAGGCCCGCATCCCCGAAGCCGTGGCCATCGCCGCGGAACGCTTGCGGCAATGGGGCGTCGTCCTCACACCGCGCACGGCGCACGACACGGTGGACATGAACGCCGCGCCCCTGGGCATGGACGGCTACGAAGCCGGCCGGCCCTCGGCCGATGCCGCCTGCCGGGTGGGCGACGACCGCTTCCTGTCCCTGCGGGAAACCGACTGATGTGCATGGCTACGCCCATGCAGGTGCTGCGGGTGGAAGGCAGCCTGGCCTGGTGCCGGGACCGGGACGGCTCGGAAAAGCCCATCGACACGCAATTGGTCGATGCCGTCGCGCCGGGCCAGTGGCTGCTCACCTTCCTCGGCGCGGCGCGGGAGATCGTCAGCGCCGAACAGGCGCGCCAGGTCGGCGATGCCCTGGACGCCCTGGAAGCCGCCCTGGCGGGAGACCCCAGCCGGATCGACGACGCCTTTGCCGACCTGATTCACCGTAGTCCCGAATTGCCCGATTTCCTCAGAAAGGATCGTCCATGAATATTCTTCTTTCCACCCCCGACGTGGACAAGCTGAGCGAGGTGTTCGATCGCCATGCCGCCACCATGACCCGGCTGACCACAGCCAGCTTCGCCGACTTCATCGCCGCCGAAGGCGACGCCATGGTGTTCTTCGCCGAAGACCCGAAGCGCGTACCGGAAACCTGGGATGTGGCCGTTGTGCTGCCCGACCTGGCCAAGGTAGCGGGCGGACGCCTGCGTATCGGCCTGCTGATGCCCGACGACGCCCTGGCCCTGGCCGGCCGCTACGCCATCGGCGTCTGGCCCGCCCTGGTGTTCTTCCGCGGCGGCGGCTATGTCGGCGCCATCGAAGGCATGCGTGACTGGAGCGTGTTCATGCGCGACATCCCGGCCATGCTCGAACGTCCCGTCAGCCGTCCCCCCGGTATCGGCATCCCCGTCGCCACCGTGGGCGGCGGCGCTTCTTCCTGCCACTGATCGGAGCCTCCATGAAACCCTTCCCGATACCCGTCGTTCCCATGCTCGGCCCCGGCTCCCAACCGGAGGAGGACGAGATCGTCAATTACATCGGCAGCCCCGGCGCGATGGAAGTGTTCCGCCGCCCCGTGCTCCACCGCGAACCAGCCAGCCCGGAAGCCCTGGCCAAGGCCCGCAGCTTCCTCAACCGCTGGGTGGACCTGATGGAGGAAACCCCCTTCGATAGCCCCAAGCCGCCCAATATGAGCCTGCTCGGCGAAGACGCCGACACCCTGGTGGAAATCAACGAACTGCTCGGCCAAGGCGAAGTCAGCGTCCTGATCGAGGGCGGCCGCAAAGTGCGCGTCCAGGAGACCGCCTTCGCCGGCGTCTGGCGCATCCAGGCCGACCGTGAGGACGGCGGACTGGCCCAGGACGAAATAGAAGCCGGCTCCATGCCCCAAGCAGTGATCCGCGCCCTGGCCCAACGGCCCGACACCACCCCCAAGGATGTGGCGGAGCCTCCCGGCCTGATGAATGCGCCAGCCTTGCTCACCGAATTGCGCGACCAGTCGGCCAGCCACAAACCCGGCAAGGAAGCCCATGTGGTGAACCTCACCCTGCTCCCGGTGACGCCGGAAGACCTGGAATACATGGGCGTCTGCCTCGACCGCGGCCCGGTCAGCATCCTGTCCCGGGGCTATGGCAATTGCCGCATCACCGCCACGGCGCTGCCCCACACCTGGTGGGTGCAGTACTTCAATAGCATGGACCAACTGATCCTCAACACCCTGGAAGTGGGCGACGTGCCGGAAGTGGCCCTGGCTGCCGAAGAGGATTACGCGGACAGCGTCGAACGCCTGCGGGAATGGATTTCCACCCTGGAAACCCTATGAGCAGCTTCGAACGCATCGGCAGCGAAACCGCCGCGGAGCACGATGGCGACATGGCCCGCTTCGAGTGCGGCATCTGCTGGCACGTTTACGATCCGGCGGAAGGCGACCCGGTCTGGCAGGTGCCCCCCGGCACGCCTTTCGCCGCCCTGGCCGGCCACTGGAAGTGTCCCAACTGCGATGCGCCGAAGGACAAGTTCATGGTGCTGCCCGAATGACCGAAGCCGCCCTGGCCACCCTCCCGCCCCTTTCCGCGGACGCCCCGGAAGCCACCCTGGTGGCGGCTTTCCAGCGCATCGCCGCCACCCGCATGGCCGACATGCCCTTCTGCAACCCAGTCCTGGCGGTGGAGGCGGTGGCATTCCGCGACTGGCAAGACGCCCGTGTTGGCGTCTTGGTCACGCCCTGGGCGGTGAACCTGGTGGCCCTGGCCCGCCCCGGCGGCGTGCTGCCCCGTCTGCCATTGGATCGTTTCCAGACCTGGGCCTTTCCCTCCGGCGCCTATGAGTTCATGGGCGGCGAAGAACCGGAGTGCGGCATCTACCAGTTCTGTTCCCTGTTCTCGCCGGCTTTCGAATTCGAAGACCAGACCGCCGCAGTGGATACCGCCAAGGCCATTCTCGACGAGCTTTTCCGCAGCGAAACCGACCAGGTGGCCATCGAAGCGAAGGCGACGGAAGAACGGGAACGGGCCCAGATGGCGGGCAAGGCCGCCCCCCTCACCCGGCGCGGCTTCCTCCTGGGCGGCCGCGGCGCCTGAGCGGAATAGGAATAGACTTCACCCATGCACGAAATGTCCCTGGCCGAAGGCATATTGCAACTGATTGAAGACGCTGCCCGACGGGACGGATTCAGCCGCGTCAGCGGCGTCTGGCTGGAAATCGGCCAACTGTCGTCGGTGGAACCGGAAGCCCTGCGCTTCTGCTTCGACGCCGTCACCCGAGGCTCGGTGGCCGACGGGGCCACCCTGGAAATCATCGAACAGCCCGGCGAAGGCTGGTGTCTGAAGTGCTGCCAGACCGTCGCCATGAGCGAACAACTGGGCGCCTGTCCGCAATGCGGCAGTCACCAGGTGCAGGTCACCGGCGGCACCGAAATGCGGGTCAAGGAACTGGAAGTAGAGTAGGGAAAATCATTTCCCGCCACGAGGAGAGAACATCATGTGCGTTACCTGCGGCTGCGGCCCCGACAACGTTAAGATCGAAGGCGAAGAAGTCCACGATCACGAACACGAACACGAACACGATCATGGCCACGAACATCCCCATGCCCACGGCCATGAGCACGAGCACGACCATGAACACGATCACGCCCATGGCCACAACCATACCTACACCCCGGCCCGGTCCCACGCGCCGGGCATGGGCCAGAAGCGCATGGTGCAGATCGAGCAGGACATCCTGGCCAAGAACAACGCCTACGCCGACCGCAACCGCCAGGGCCTGGCCCAGCGCGGCATCTTCGCCCTGAACCTGGTGTCCAGCCCCGGCTCCGGCAAGACAACGCTGCTGTGCAAGACCATCGAACTGCTGCGCGGCCGCCAGAAAGTAGCAGTGATCGAAGGCGACCAGCAAACCAGCCAGGACGCCGAACGCATCCGCGCCACCGGCGCGCCGGCGATCCAGGTCAACACCGGCAAGGGCTGCCACCTGGATGCCCACATGGTCGGCTACGCCATGGAAAAACTGGCCCTGGCGGAAGACTCCCTGCTGATGATCGAGAACGTCGGCAACCTGGTCTGCCCCGCCGCCTTCGACCTGGGCGAGGCCCACAAGGTGGCCATCCTCTCCGTCACCGAAGGCGAGGACAAACCCATCAAGTATCCCGACATGTTCCGCGCCGCCTCCCTGATGCTGCTCAACAAATGCGACCTGCTGCCCCACTTGAGTTTCGACGTGCACAAAGCCATCGCCTACGCCCGCCAGGTGAACCCCGGCCTGACCGTGATCCGCACCTCCGCCACCAGCGGCGAAGGCATGGAGGAATGGCTGACCTGGCTGGAAGAAGGCGCCGCCGCGGCCCAGGCCCAGCGCCTGTCCACGGTGGCCGCCTTGCAGCGCCGGGTGGCCGAACTGGAAGCCCGGCTGGCGGCGGGATAGGCCCCGCAACCATCACCATGCACGCCGCCCAACGCATCCGCGTCACCGGCCTGGTCCAAGGCGTGGGCTTCCGCCCCTTCGTCTGGCGCCTGGCCCAGGAGCTGGAGCTGAAGGGCTGGGTGCGCAACGACGCCCGCGGTGTCGAGATCGCCGCCGAAGGCGATGCCCGGCATCTGCAATCCCTGTTGCTCCGACTCAAAAGCGACGCCCCGCCCCTGGCCCGGGTGGAGGATGTACAAGCTGTCGCCGCCCAGCCTGAAGGACGCGCCGAATTCGTCATCGCCGAAAGCGGCGGCGGCGCGGCCACCACCGCCATCGGCCACGACACCGGCATCTGCAACCACTGCCTGGCGGAAATGTTCGATCCCGCCGGCCGCCGCTGGCGCCACGCCTTCATCACCTGCACCCACTGCGGCCCGCGCTATACCCTGAGCCGCGGCCTGCCCTATGACCGGGCCCGCACCAGCATGGCCGGCTTTCCTCTCTGCGCTGACTGCGGCAAGGAATACGCCGATCCCGCCGACCGCCGCTTCCACGCCGAGACGGCCTGCTGTCCGAACTGCGGCCCCCAGTTGCGACTGCTGGACTGGCATGGCGAAGCCGTGGCCGGCGACCCTATCGCTGAAACCCTGCGCCGGCTGAAGGTGGGCGACATCATCGCCATCAAGGGCCTGGGCGGCTTCCACCTGGTCTGCGACGCCCGCAACGGCGACGCCGTAGCCCGCCTGCGCCAACGCAAGCAGCGGGAGGAAAAACCCTTCGCGATCATGGCGGCCAACGTCGCCTCCCTGGCTGATCGGGTGGTGCTGGACGCCGCCGCCTTAGCCTTGCTCCACGCCCCCGAACGCCCCATCGTGCTACTGAAGAAACGCGCCTGCGCCGACGCCGCCCTGCCCGGCGTCGCCCCGGGCCTGGCCTGGCTGGGCGCCATGCTGCCCTACACGCCGCTGCAATGGCTGCTGTTCCATGAAGCGGCAGGGCGTCCCGCCGGCACCGCCTGGCTGCAAGGCCCGCAAGCCCTGACCCTGGTGATGACCAGCGCCAATCCCGGCGGCGAACCCCTGGTGACGGATAACGACGAAGCCCTGGTGCGCTTGTCCGGCATCGCCGACGCCTTCCTACTCCACGACCGCGACATCGTCGTCCGCTGTGACGACAGCGTGGTGCGGGTAATCGATGACTCCGTTCGCCCTGCGCGTAGCGCGCAGGGCGAAGTCGAAGGGCAGGCCACGGAGTCGCACCAGGGCCCTTCGACAAGCTCAGGGCGAACGGAAGAAGAGGAGAGGCTCGCCCTACCGAGTTTCCAGTTCATCCGCCGCGCCCGGGGCTACACGCCGCGCCCCATCAAGCTGGCCGCCGCCGGCCCCAGCGTGCTGGCGGTGGGCGGCGGCCTGAAGAACACCGTCTGCGTTACCCGCGGCGATGAAGCCTTCGTCTCCCAACACATAGGCGATCTGGACAACGCCGCTGCCTGCGGCTTTTTCGAGGAGACCGTGGCCCACCTGCTGGACGTGCTGCAAGTGCGGCCCGAGATCGTCGCCCAGGATTTGCATCCGGATTTCCACAGCAGCCGCTACGCCGGCACCTATGCCGAACGCCACGGTCTGCCCCTGGTTGGCGTGCAGCACCACCACGCCCACATCGCCGCCGTGGCCGCCGAACATCAGCACAGCGGCCCGCTACTGGGCCTGGCCCTGGACGGCATCGGCCACGGCAGCGACGGCGGCGCCTGGGGCGGCGAACTACTGCGGGTGGACGGCAGCGACTTCCGCCGCCTCGGCCATCTGCATGAACTCCCCCTGCCCGGCAGCGACCGCGCCGCACGGGAACCCTGGCGCATGGCCGCCGCGGCGCTCCATGTCTGCGGCCGCGACGACCAGATCGCCGGCCGCTTCGCCCACCAGGCCGCTGCGCCGACGGTGGCGCAGATGTTGGCGCGGCGCTTGAACACGCCGCTCACCAGCAGCACCGGCCGCTTGTTCGACGCTGCCGCCGGCCTGCTCGGCGTGCGCGATATTGCCGCCTACGAAGGCCAGGCGGCAATGTTGTTGGAAGGACTCGCCGAAGGTGTGTGCATCTCCCCGCTGGAAGCCAACTGGGTGAACGCCGAAACCGGCGCGCTGGACCTATGCCCCCTGCTGGCGGCCCTGTTCGACGAGGACGACGCCCGGCGCGGCGCGGCGCTGTTCCATACCACCCTGGCCGCGGCCCTGGCCGAATGGGTCATCGCCGCCGCCGAACGGGAACAGATCAAGACCATCGCCCTCGGCGGCGGTTGCTTCCTCAATCAAATTCTCACCAGCAAGCTGCGCAGCCAACTCAACGATGCCGGCCTGCGCGTGCTGGAAGCGCAACGTATTCCCCCCGGCGACGGCGGCATCAGCCTCGGCCAAGCCTGGGTCGCCTTGAATAAGGAGTTCTGAAAAATGTGTCTGGCAATCCCGGCGCGCATCGTCGCCATTGACGGCGATAACGGCGTGGTGGACATGGGCGGTGTCCGCAAGGAAATTTCCCTGTCCCTGGTGGAAGATGTCGCCATCGACGACTACGTCATCGTCCATGTTGGCTACGCCCTCAGCAAACTCGATCCGGAGGAAGCGGAAAAGACCCTGGCGCTGTTTGCTGAAATGTCCGCCCAGGATTCCCTGCTGCAATGAAATACGTCGACGAATTCCGCGACGGCGCCCTCGCCCAAAACCTCGCCGCCTCCATTGCCGCCGAGGCCGATGCCGACCGTAGCTACAGCTTCATGGAGTTCTGCGGCGGCCATACCCATGCCATCTCCCGCTACGGCGTCGCTGATCTGTTGCCGGCCAATGTGCGCATGATCCACGGCCCCGGCTGTCCGGTCTGCGTGCTGCCCATCGGCCGCGTGGACATGGCCATCGAATTGGCCCTGGCGCACGGCGTCATCCTGTGCACCTATGCCGATACGGTGCGCATTCCGGCCTCGGACAATTTGTCTCTACTCAAGGCCAAGGCCCGGGGCGCCGACATCCGCATGATCTATTCCGCCGCCGATGCGCTGGCCCTGGCCCAGCAGCAGCCGGACAAGCAGGTGGTGTTCTTCGCCATCGGCTTCGAGACCACCACCCCGCCAACGGCGGTGGTGATCAAGCAGGCCCAGGCCCTCGGCCTGAAGAATTTCTCGGTGCTCTGCTGCCATGTGTTGACGCCCTCGGCCATCGCCAACATCCTCGAATCGCCAGAGGTGCGCCAGTACGGCACCGTGCCCCTGGACGGCTTCATCGGCCCGGCCCACGTGTCCACGGTGATCGGCAGCCGACCCTACGAATTCTTCGCGGAGGAATATCGCAAGCCGGTGGTGATCGCCGGCTTCGAACCCCTGGACGTGATGCAGGCGATCCTGATGCTGGTGCGCCAGGTGAACCAAGGACGCTGCGAGGTGGAGAATGAATTCTCCCGGGCAGTGAACCGCGACGGCAATCTCAAGGCGCAGAACCTGGTGGCGGAAGTCTTCGAACTGCGCCGCGAGTTCGAGTGGCGCGGCCTCGGTTTGGTGCCCTACTCGGCCCTGCGCATCCGCGATGGCTTCGCCGAGTTCGATGCGGAAAAACGTTTCCCCCTCGGCTATCGCACGGTGGCCGACAACAAGGCCTGCGAATGCGGCGCCATCCTGCGCGGCGTCAAGCGGCCCTGGGATTGCAAGCTGTTCGGCACGGTATGCACACCGGAGACGCCGATGGGCTCCTGCATGGTCAGTTCGGAAGGGGCTTGCGCCGCCCATTACACCTACGGGCGCTTCAAGGACATCGCGGTGGTGAGCGCATGAGCGCCCCGCACGGCCGCCTGCAGGGGCGCAAACCATATCGTCGAGCCGCACAGCGGCGAACCGGCGTCACCCCCTTCCTTGGGGAGGGGGTTGGGGGGAGAGTAGTGCCATGAGCGAAGTAAGGAAGGGCTACGTCCGCGCCCTCGACATCAAGCACGGCCGGGTGGACATGAGCCACGGCAGCGGCGGCCGGGCCATGGCCCAACTGATCGAAGAACTGTTCGCCCGCGCCTTCGACAACGACTACCTGCGCCAGGGCAACGACGGCGCGCTGCTGCCGGCAGCCGGCACCGGCAAGCTGGTGATGGCCACCGACAGCCATGTGGTCTCGCCGCTATTCTTTCCCGGCGGCGACATCGGTTGCCTGTCCGTGCACGGCACCATCAACGACGTCGCAGTGATGGGGGCGAAGCCGCTCTACCTCTCCGCCGGCTTCATCCTCGAAGAAGGCTTTCCGCTCTCCGACCTGCAACGCATCGTCCAGTCCATGGCGGCGGCGGCGAAAGAGGCCGGCGTGCCCATCGTCACCGGCGACACCAAGGTGGTGGAGCAGGGCAAGGGCGACGGCGTCTTCATCACCACCACAGGTGTCGGCGTGGTGCCGGAAGGGATCGAACTCTCCGGCGACCGGGCGCGGCCCGGCGACAGGATTCTGGTTTCCGGCAATCTCGGCGACCACGGCATGGCCATCATGGCCCAACGGGAGAGCCTGGGCTTCACCTCGGCCATCGTCTCCGATACCGCAGCCCTGCACGGCCTGATCGCCGAGGTGCTGGCCACCGGCGCTGACATCCGCGTACTGCGCGACCCCACCCGGGGCGGTCTGGCGACCACCCTGAACGAAATCGCCAAGCAGTCCGGCGTCGGCATGATGTTGCAGGAGCCGGCGATCCCGGTGCACCCCGAAGTTGCCGCGGCCTGCGAATTCCTCGGCCTCGATCCGCTCTACGTCGCCAATGAAGGCAAGCTGGTATTGATCGTCGCCGAGACCGATGTGGAAAAGGTACTGTCGGCCCTGCGCGCCCATCCCCTGGGGCGCAACGCGGCCATGGTCGGCGCGGTGCATGAAGACCCGCAACACTTCGTGCAGATGACCACCGGCTTCGGCGGCCGGCGCATCGTGGATTGGCTCTCCGGCGAACAGTTGCCGCGTATCTGTTAAGGCTTGCCCATGCGCATCCTCTTCCTCACCCATAGCTTCAACAGCCTGACCCAACGCCTCCATGCCGAACTGACGGCGCGGGGTCACGAGATTTCCGTCGAGTTCGACATCGCCGATTCCGTGGCCAAGGAGGCGGTGGACCTGTTCCGTCCCGACCTGATCCTCGCCCCCTATCTGCGCCGCGCCATTCCCGAATCCATCTGGAAGAAACACCTGTGCCTGGTGGTCCATCCGGGCATCGTCGGCGACCGCGGCCCCTCGGCCCTGGACTGGGCGATCCTGGAAGATGAAAGCGAGTGGGGCGTCACCGTGATCCAGGCCAACGGCGAGATGGATGCCGGCGCCATCTGGGCCGATGAAACCTTCCCGATGCGCCAGGCCACCAAGGCCAGCCTCTATCGCAACGAAGTCACCGAGGCCGCCTGCCGCGCCGTGCTGACGGCGGTGGAACGTGTCCAAGACGGCCGCTTCGTTCCCCTGCCCCTGTCCGACGCCATTAACGCCCGCGGCACATTGCGGCCGCTGATGCGCCAGGCCGACCGCGCCATCGACTGGCAGCGGGACAACAGCGCCAAGGTGCTGGCCAAGCTGCGCGCCGCCGACGGCTTTCCCGGTGTGGCCGACCTGATGTTCGGCGAAGCCTGCCACCTGTTCGACGGCCGCGCCGAAGGGACTTTGCGTGGCGGGCCAAACACGAAACCCGGCGATATCATCGGCCGCCGCGAAACGGCCCTGCTGCGCGCCACCGTGGACGGCGCGGTATGGATAGGCCACGTCAAGCGCAGCGGCCAAGGGCAGGAAGGTGTGGTGAAACTGCCCGCCGCCTTGGCCTTTCCTGAGCAGGCCGCCGCGCTGCCGGAATTGCCCCTGCCCGATGGGTGGGCGGCGGAGGACGAGACCTGGCAGGACATCCGCTACCGGGAAGCGGACGACGTGGGCTTCCTCGATTTCGATTTCTACAACGGCGCCATGGGCACCGCCCAGTGCCGCCGCCTGCTGGAAGCCTTCCGCTGGGCCACCGCGCGGCCCACCAAGGTGCTGGTGTTGATGGGCGGGGCGGATTTCTGGAGCAACGGCATCCATCTCAATCTGATCGAAGCCGCCCTGGACAGCCAAGGCAGCCCCGCCGATGAATCCTGGGCCAACATCAACGCCATGGACGACCTGGCGGAAGCGGTGATCCGCTGCGAATCCCACTTCACCGTGGCGGCCATGCAGGGTAACGCCGGCGCCGGGGGCTGCTTCCTGGCCCGGGCCTGCGACCGGCTCTGGCTGCGGGACGGCATGTTGCTCAACCCCCACTACAAGAACATGGGCAACCTCTACGGTTCGGAATACTGGACCTATCTGCTGCCGCCCCGGGTGGGCGAGGAAGGCGCGGCGGCCATCATGAAGAACCGCCTGCCCCTCACCGCCCTGGCCGCGGTGCAATGCGGCTTCGCCGACGCCCGCCTGGCCGGCGAGCCCGCCGCCTTCCGGGCGGATGTGGCCTGCCGCGCCGCCGAACTGGCGGCGGACAGCCCGCGCCTGCTGGCGGAAAAGGCCGAACGCCGCCGCCGCGACGAAGCGGCCAAGCCGCTTAACCACTATCGCGAAGAAGAACTGGTGAAGATGCGGCGAAACTTCTACGGTTTCGACCCCAGCTACCACGTGGCCCGTTATCATTTCGTCCGCAAGTCGCCGTCCTCCTGGACACCACGGCACTTGGCACTTCATCGCAACCCGGGTTGGAGCGTGCCAGGATGAACTTTGAAAAAGCGGTTCACCACGGGGAGCACGGGGGACACGGGGAGGCTTTGCTATATCGTCAGGGCAGCCGGATCGTCGCTGTCGCGTTTCTGGTTTTCCCCGTGTCCCCCGTGGTTCAATCAAGGTTTTCACGATGAGCACATTGCCCGCCGTACTGATCATCGACGATGAAATCCGCTCCCAGGAGGCGCTGCGCCGCACCCTGGACGAGGACTTCACCGTGTTCACCGCCGGCTCCGCCGACGAGGCGCGGCGCATCATGGAACGGGAGTTCGTGCAAATCCTGCTGTGCGACCAGCGCATGCCCGGCACCTCCGGTGTGGAGTTCCTGCACGAGGTGCGCATGACCTGGCCGGACACGGTGCGCATCATCATCTCCGGCTACACCGAGGCCGAGGACATCATCGCCGGCATCAACGACGCCGGCATCTGGCAGTACCTGCTGAAACCCTGGCAACCGGAACAACTGCTGCTGACCCTGAAGGGCGCGGCGGAACTGTGGAACTTACAACAGGACAACCAGCGCCTTTCCCTGGAATTACGGGACAGTCCCACCACCCTCAAGCAACGGGTGCAGCAGAAGCGCCAGCAAGCGCGGGACCGGGCCGGCTTCGAACGCCTGGCGCGGGCGCCCCACAGCCCGGTGAACACCCTGTGTATCTACGCCGGCAAGCTGGCGCGCTTCGATCTTTCGGTGCTCATCACCGGCGAATCCGGCACCGGCAAGGAACTCCTGGCGCGGGCCATGCACTACGCCAGCCCCCGCGCCGACAACGCCTTCGTCATGGAAAACTGCGGCGCCCTGCCCGACCAACTGCTGGAGTCGGAGCTGTTCGGCACCAAGAAGGGGGCCTACACCGGCGCCTTCGAGGATCGCATCGGCCTCTTCCAGCAGGCCGATGGCGGCACCATCTTCCTCGACGAAATCGGCGAGACCTCGCCGGCCTTCCAGGTGAAGCTGCTGCGGGTGTTGCAGGAAGGCGAGATCCGCCCCCTGGGCAGCCCGCGCCCCATCAGCATCGACGTACGGGTGATCGCCGCCACCAACCGCAACCTGGAAGAAGATGTGCGCCAGGGCCGCTTCCGCGAAGACCTGTTCTATCGCCTGGCGGGCAGCACCCTGCACCTGCCCGCCCTGCGCGACCGGCCCATGGACATTCCCCTCATCGCCCAGGGCCTGATGGAGCGCAACGCCAACCAGTTCGGCAAGACCGTCAGCAACTTCAGCACCGAAGCCATGGATTGCATCACCCGCTATCGCTGGCCCGGCAACGTGCGGGAACTGCAAAACGAAGTGCAGCGCATGGTGGCCCTGACGGAAAGCGAAGTCCTCAACGCCGACCTGCTCAGCCCACGGGTGGTGCAGGCAGCCGAAGAAGAGGCTCAGGTGCGCGACCTCTCCCTGCTGGCCGGGCTCAAGGGCAGCCTCAAGGAACGCATGGATCAACTAGAGGCCCGCGTCATCAAGGAAGTGCTGGTGCGCCAGCGCTGGAACAAGACCCGCGCCGCCGAGGAACTGGGACTGTCCCGCGTCGGCCTGCGCTCCAAGCTGGCGCGTTACGGCCTGGAGAAGGCGGAGTAGACGATGAACATGCTCTGGCTCCAATCCGGCGGCTGCGGCGGCTGCACGCTGTCCTGGCTGGGCAGCGAGATGGGGCCGCTGTTCGCCACCCTGCGCGACGAGAACATCGACATCCTTTGGCATCCCAGCCTATCGGAAGCCACGGGCAACGAAGCCCTGGACATCCTGCGCCGCTGCGCCGACGGCCGCCAGGCCCTGGACATCCTCTGCGTGGAAGGCTCCCTCTTGCGCGGTCCCAAGGGCACGGGGCGCTTCCATTTGCTGGCGGGCACCGGCATTCCCACCATCGACTGGGTGAAGCAACTGGCGGCCCGGGCCCACCATGTAGTGGCGGTGGGCACCTGCGCGGCCTACGGCGGCGTGACGGCGGCGGGCAGCAACCCCACCGACGCCTGCGGCCTGCAATACGAAGGCGAGTTGCGCGGCGGCCTGCTGGGGGCGGATTTCCACAGTGCCAGCGGCTTGTCCGTCATCAATATCGCCGGCTGTCCCACCCATCCCGATTGGGTGACGGAAACCCTGATCGGCCTGGCCCAGGGCAGCCTTGATGCCGCCGCCCTGGACGAACTGGGCCGGCCGCGCTTCTATGCCGACAAGCTGGTGCACCACGGCTGCTCCCGCAACGAGTACTACGAGTTCAAAGCCAGCGCCGAAAAGCTTTCCGACCAGGGCTGCATGATGGAGCACCTGGGCTGCAAGGGCACCCAGGCCCATGCCGATTGCAATGTGCGGCCCTGGAACGGCGGCGGCTCCTGCCTCACCGGCGGCTATCCGTGCATCCGCTGCACCGAACCGAATTTCGAGGAACCGGGCCACCCCTTCACCAAGACGCCCAAGGTGGCGGGCATTCCCATCGGCCTGCCCTCCGACATGCCCAAGGCATGGTTCGTCGCCCTCGCCGCCCTGTCCAAATCCGCCACCCCGGCCCGGGTCAAGGAGAACGCCACCGCCGACCGGGTGGTGCGGCCGCCGTCGGTGAAAGTGAAAGGCAAGGCATGAAGGAACTTGGTGTGTGCACTCATCCTTCGACTTCGCGCCTGCTGCGCTACGACCAACGGAAGTCCCTGTGGGACGCTCAGGACGAACGGGGGCAAAACTTCCTCACCGTTCGTCCTGAGCCCTTCGACTTCTATTCCGTTCGTCCTGAGCGTAGGTGCGAAGCACCGAAGTCGAAGGATGCGTTATGGCAAGAAAGCAAAACCCCATGAGCCGCCGCATAGTCATCGGCCCCTTCAACCGGGTGGAAGGCGACCTGGAAGTGAGCCTCGACATCGCCGACGGCGTGGTGCGTTCCGCCCAGGTGAACTCGCCCCTTTACCGCGGCTTCGAGCAGATCCTCCAGGGCAAGGCGCCGGAGGATGCCATGGTGTTCGTGCCGCGCATCTGCGGCATCTGTTCCGTGGCCCAGTCCGCCGCCGCCGCCCAGGCCCTGGGCGCGGCCATGGGCCTCACCCCGCCGGCCAACGGCCGCCTCTCCGCCGACCTCACCCTGGGGGCGGAAAACCTGGCGGACCACCTCACCCATTTCTACCTGTTCTTCATGCCGGATTTCGCCCGGGCCGCCTACCGCGACCGGCCCTGGTTCGCCGCCGCCGAAGGCCGCTTCAAGGCCCAGGTGGGCAGCGCCGCCGACCCGGTGTTGAGCGCCCGTAGCGATTTGATGCGCACCCTGGGCCTGTTGGCGGGGAAATGGCCGCACACCCTTTCGCTGCAACCGGGCGGCTCCTCCTGCCCCTTGCAGGCCTCGGAAAAAATCCGCCTCTACCGGCAGTTGCGGGAGTTCCGCGCCTTCTGCGAAAGCACCCTGTTCGGCGACAGCCTGGAAGCCATCGCCGCCATTGATAGCGAAGCCGCTCTGGACGCCTGGCGCGACGCCCACCGCGATGGCGATTTCGCCCGCTTCCTCGCCATCGCCGACGATCTGCAACTGCACACCCTGGGCCGCGCCACGGATGTCTTCCTCAGCTACGGCGCCTATGGTGGCAACAGCGGCAACGGCAGCGACCACCTGTTCGCCCAGGGTGTTTGGGACGGCGGTTTGTCCGCCCTCGACCCCGGCCAGATCAGCGAAGACCTCAGCCACGCCTGGTACGCCGAAGCGGAAGCGCCGCAAGCGCC
>RXJP01000055.1 GCA_003963315.1 Rhodocyclaceae bacterium
CTGCACCGTCTGGGTGGGAAAGCCGTACATCAGGTAGGCATGGACCAACACCCCGGCGTTGCTGAAGGCATGGGTAACCTGGGCCACCTGATCCACCGAGACGCCTTTTTTCATCAGCTTCAATAAGCGATCCGACGCCACCTCCAGCCCGCCGGAAACCGCGATACAGCCGCTTTCCGCCAGCAGGTTGCACAACGCCGGCGTGAAGGATTTTTCGAAGCGGATATTGCCCCACCAGGAAATGGACAGGCCGCGCCGCAGGATTTCCTCCGCCATGGCCTTGAGGGCCTTGGGCGGCGCAGCTTCGTCGACAAAGTGAAAGCCGGTCTGCCCCGTCTCGGCGACCACCGCTTCGATACGGTCCACGATGGTGACGGCGGAGGCGGCATCGTAGCGGCCGATGTAGTCCAGGCTCACGTCGCAGAAGCTGCACTTCTTCCAGTAACAGCCATGGGCCACGGTGAGCTTGTTCCAGCGGCCATCGGACCAGAGCCGGTGCATGGGATTGAGCATGTCCAGCACCGACAGATAACCATCCAGGGGCAGGCCGTCCCAGGTGGGGGTGCCCACCTCGGCGAAGGGAATATCCGGTTCGGGGAAATTGAGGTATTTCACTTCGCCCTCATGGCACAGATAGGTGCGTACCAGGCGCCCCTGGCCGCGCTCGCCGCGCAGGTGTTCCAGCAGGGCCAGCACGGGCCGCTCGCCGTCGTCCAGGGTCACGTAGTCGAAGTAGTCGAAAACCCGGGGCTCTTTCAATTCCCGCAACTCCGTGTTGACGAAGCCGCCCCCCAGCACGGTGACGATCCGGGGATCGTGGGCCTTGATCGCCTGGGCGATACGGAAAGCGCCATACACCGAACCGGGGAAAGGCACGGAGAGCAACACCACCTGCGGTGCGTGGCGCTGGATAGCGGCCAGGGTCAACGCCCGCAGATATTCATCCACCAGATTGGGCGGGGCGGCCAGCGCCTTGGCCAACGGGTCGAAGGTGGGCTGGCTCTGGGCCAAGGATTCGGCGTAGCGGACGAACTCGAAACGGGGATCGATGGCTTCCCGCAACACGTCGGCCAGGTCATTGAGATAGAGAGTGGCCAGGTGCCGCGCCCTATCGTGGGTGCCCAGGGCGCCGAAGGCCCAGGCCAGGGGATCGCCGCCTTCGGGATCGTCCGGATCCACATACACCTCCAGGGCCTCGAAGCGCGGCCCCTCGGGCAGGAAGTTGCGGCCGGCGATGCGGTTGGCCAGGGTCGGATCGCGGCCCTGGAGAAAGGCCACCGCAGCCCCCACCGTAGCGAGATAGCGGTCGAACTGGGCAACAAAGGCTTGCAGGCTGGCGGAACGCTTGGCCGCCGGCACCGCATCCACACACGCACGGACGGCACGCAAGCCCTCCTGCGAAAACAACCGCAGTACCAGGGCCAGGGCCAGATCCTCCTGCACCGCAGCCTCGCCCCGGGAACGGAGAAAGCCCGTCAGGTAGGCGGTGGACGGATACGGCGTATTGAGCTGCGTCATGGGCGGAATCAGCGACAGGACGCGCAGGGGCTTGGCTTGGGCTTGCATGGAGCGTGGCAGGTGAAGGCAGGCTTGCATGATAACGACTATGGCCCGTCTGCAAGTTGAGGAAAAACCCTGATCCGACAACAGTTGACGCCGCAGCCTTGCTCTCTTACAGTTTGGCCTTCAGCGCTTCTGCGGATGGATTGCAGATTCACAAAGGGGAGTAGCTCCGCCACGGTGTCGTCAAGACGGATTCGCAAGAATCCCGGTGCCGTGGGCAACCCAAGCAGTCGGGTTGCAGCAAGACCTTTGCCGCCCGGCAAAGGTCTTTTTTGTTTGCGGACTTGTCGGCTCGGCTGGACCGGTGCAAACAGATACGAATGGAGCCTTTATGAAACACGCTGACTTCTCCCGCACACCCCGCGTTTCCCTTTTCACGACTTTGGTCCGCAAGAGTTTTGTCTTTCTTGCGGCGCGCATCCATCGCAGCCGCGTTGCCGCCCTGGGGGCCGCGCTGCTGGCCCTGTTCTTCGCCCGCCGGCTGATGACGCAGACCGCAGCACGACAAGAGGATGCGCGCACCCAAGGCCGGGTGATAGACGGCGAATACCGCCGCGTCCACGAACCCCGCTAAGGAGCACATCGTGGTCGACACCATTGCAACCCCGGGCCTGTGGCTCGGCTTCGCCCTGTTCGTCATCGTCGCCATCGCGGTGGATCTGTTCGCCCTGGAACGCAAGGGCGCCCACCAGGTCACGGCGAAGGAAGCCCTCGGCTGGTCCCTGCTCTGGGTAGGCATGGCCCTCGTCTTCAACCTGCTGCTGTGGTGGTGGCTGGACCAGCATGGGGGCCGCGAGATCGCCAACCAGAAAGCCGCCGAATTCCTTACCGGCTATGTGATCGAGAAATCCCTGTCGGTGGACAACATCTTCGTCTTCCTGCTGCTGTTCACCGCCTTCGCCGTGCCAGCGCAATTGCAGAAACGGGCGCTCATCATCGGCGTGATCGGCGCGGTGGCCTTGCGCGTCGTCATGATCCTCATCGGCGCCTGGCTGATCGCCCGCTTCCATTGGCTGCTTTACGTCTTCGGCGCCTTCCTGCTGATCACCGGCCTGCGCATGCTGGTCTCCACCGAGAAGGAACCAGACCTGGAGAAGAACCCCATCCTGCGCTGGATGCGGGGCCACCTGTCCATCACGCCGGGCTACGCAGGCAACGCCCTGACCCTCCTCAAGGACGGCAAGCGCTGGTTCACGCCCCTGTTCCTGGTGGTGGCGTTGATCGGCATTACCGATGCGGTGTTCGCGGTGGACAGCATTCCCGCCATCTTCGCCGTCACCACCGATCCCTTCATCGTCATGACCTCCAACATCTTCGCCGTGTTGGGCCTGCGGGCGCTTTATTTCCTGCTGGCGGACATGGCCAGCCGCTTCCACCTGCTCAAGGTGGGCCTCGCCTTTGTCCTCGCCTTCATCGGCAGCAAGATGCTGATCGTGCCCTGGGTGAAGATTCCGGTCGGCGCTTCTTTAGCTGTAGTGGGGGTTTTGCTCGGCGGCTCCATTCTGGCAAGCCTGTTCATCAAACCCAGATAAATCTAAGGAAACGGCGAATAAGTCCCAATCCGTTCGGGCTGAGCTTGTCGAAGCCCAGTGTTGGTGCGGCTTGCGTTTCGACAAACCTGTCCTGCGCTCGCCGAAGGGCTCAACGCGAACGGACTTAATCAGCGATTCCCTAAAAAATGGCCGCAGAAAAATTCCTGCGGCCATGAACCGTACCTTTCAGCAACAAAGGCCGGAGAGGAGACTTCAAAGCCTGTAACGCAGCCCAACAAACACCGTTCGCGGCGCCCCGGGGGCGAGGAAGGATTCGTTGCGCCAGGCAGCGGACACCGGATTGAATGCGCCGCCGACAAAAGCGTTCTCTCCAAGTTGGCCGGCGGTTTCATAATGCTTGTCAAACAGGTTGTTCACCCGGCCGAAAAGGGTCAGCCCTTTGGTCAGGGGCGTTTCTCCAGTGAGATTGAGCACGGTATAACCCGGTATCACGCCGGGGCCGAACCAGCTCACGCCGTCGGACTGATGGGCGTTGTTCTCGTTGCCCCGGGCGTACTGGCTGGAGAAAGCCACCACTTGCAGCCCCAGGCGCGTGCCGTCGGCGGGTTTCCAGGTCACGCCCAGTTTGAGTTGATGGCGTGGAATACCAGGAATGGTGTTGCCGGCCCGCACCTGGATATTGCCGTTGGCATCGGCCTGGCTGTTGGCCGGGCTGGCTACGGTGGCTTCGCTTTGGTAGGTGGCGTCCACCAGACTGTAATTTACGTTCCAAGCCAGCTTGTCCTGCTCTGCATCCAGCCCCAGTTCCAGTCCCTGGCGGCGGGTGCGCCCGAAGTTTTGGAAATAACCGCTGCTGGTAGTGGTGGCGACAAAGAGAATATCGTCCCGGTTGTCTGCGCGGAACAGGCCGGCGTTCCAATGGCCCTTGTCACCGAAGCGCCCGCGCAGACCACCTTCCAGATTGGTGGTCACCACCTGTTTCAGATAGGGATCGGATTGCATGGCATTGGGTAAGGTGCACGGTGCATTGGCATCGGCGCAGGCCAGTTCGATAGGACTAGGGGCGCGGTTGGTCTGGCCCAAAGAGCCGTAGGCGGTGAACGCGGGTGCAGCCTCCCAGGTCAGCCCGAAAGCGGGATTGAGACGGCGATAGGTGAAGTCGTTGGCAAGGCCTTGGGAGCCGATAATCACCGGATTAGCGGGATCAAACAGATGGTCCGTCGTTTTGACCCGAGTCTGGTTCCAGCGCGCCGACGCGGTCATCTGCCAGCCCGGACGCAGGGTTTCGTGCCATACCGCAAACAGGCCGTGGGAAGTGGTGGTGCCGCTCACATCTACGATATTTGTTTCAACCCCCAGAGGCACCACGCCGCGGCTTGCGTCGAAACTGCCAAGCTGGTAACTGCGCTTGTAGTCGGCTCGTCCGGATTCCAACGCGTAGCCGAAGATATAGCGCCGCCCCTCTTCCCGTTCCAAAGTAGCTTGGAGATTGAGGCCCGCCATCTGCTGTTCCAGCCGCTGCCGATTCACGGAAGCCTCTTCGCCCGCATTGCCTGTATCTTCGTAAGGTTGGATACCAAAGCGGTCGTCGGTGATCTGATTGACGTCGGGATTGATACCGCCCATGCGGGTTTGCCGTACATAGGCGTTGCCGCTAAGGAACACACCATCGCGCAATTCGCGGCTGGCCTGCAGGTTGATGTGCCAGGCCCGGTTGCGGGTTTCGTCGCCGTGGGTGTACACCGCCCCACGCCGATCGCTGAGCATTTCATCCGGCGTCAATCCATTGCCGCTGAGTTTGGCTTGGGAAAGCGCGAAGGAAAGATCCACATCACCGTCTTCCACCTGCTTGCCCACTTTAGCGAACACCTGGTCCTGGTTTGATGGTGACGAGTCCCGCCAACCGCCGTCACGCCAGGTGTTGGCAGCGATGAACCAGCCATAACCATCTTGCGCGCCGCCATGAGAAGCAGACATTGAAGAATAGCCATGGCTGCCCGTCGTCAGTTCCGCCTCGGTGCCGGGATGGGTTTCGCCAGACTTGGTGCCCATGTTCAGCGCACCGCCGAGGGCGTTGAGGCCGAACACCGGATTGGCGCCGGCCAAGAGATTGGCCCCGGCAACGGCGTTGCGGGGAATCAAATCCCACAGCACGGTATCGCCGAAGCTTTCATTCATACGCATGCCATCAAGATAAACAGACAATCCCTGGGGCATGCCCATCAAGGGGCTGGCGTAAAAGCCGCGGTAGGCCAGATCCACCTGGAGGGGATTGCCGGTGACGCTATTAGCGGAGACGGAAGGCAAAGTATCGGCCATGAAAGCCGGCAGGTTGGGCGCTTGGGCATGGCGCATGTCCTCACCGCTGAAGGATTGCACATTGCTCGCTACCTGACTCTTGGGAACGCCCAGCCCAGGCACAAAACTTTCGCCGATCACTTCCACCGTGGGGGCTTCCATGATGCGCTGTTCCGCTTGCGCCCAACACGGCAACAGGGCGACGGATATCGCCCAGTACAAAGCCTTGCTTTGGGGAAATACGGCATTGGGAGTATTGACATTATCGGGACTAAGCTCGGTGAACACAGTTTTTCCTCATTGGAATAGGTCTTGTATCGAGACTATAGAAAGTCGCGCTTTCTTTGGATATAGGAAGAATTCCCGACAGGCGCTTTGCTACCATGACCCCGTATTCCAATCCAAATCTTATGCCAAGACAGGTATGGAACCTGCGTAAGCTTTTCGTCCAAATACTCAACTTCGTGCAAGGATGAAGCCACCCCTCGAATTGCGTCGTCTGCTGTTGCATCGAACCGTCTGGATCGCTCTGGGCAGCTTGCTGCTTGCGCTCCCTGGTCTTTGGATGCAAGCCCGCAGCGACATCCGTAGTGAATCATTGGGCGCAGAGGAAACCGCGGCGATCTTTGCCCACCTGCTTGATTTGCAAAACAGCCGGGGCCCCGATCTGGAAGCACGGCTGGTGGCATTAAACCGACCCGGTGTCTTGGGACCACTGCGTCACTTACGGCTTGAAGTCACTGACGAAGCGGGCACCGTGCTGACGGCCCCCCCGGCCGATGAACATCCTCTGGCGGAACGATTCTTCGGTACGAAGGAAACCGATGAAGGCCGCCACACGAGCTGGATCACCAGCGGCGATGGTCGCCGGTTGCGGGTAACCGTGAGCAGCAGCCCCGCCAGCGAAGCCGCCGAGGCATTGCAAACTTTGCTCGATCTCCTGCTCTGGTGCGTTGGTTACACAGTGCTCTTGGTTGCCGGTATCACCCTTGTCATGCATCAGGCCTTTGCGCCATTAAGAAGCATTGTTGAAAAAATATCCAATTGCATGTCACAAAATTACACAACCCGCCTGCCTACCCTGTCGGTAAAAGAAATGGACGTAATCGGCCAGGCCGTCAACCATTTGGCCGATACGCTGGAAAAGACTGAGGCCTCACGCCGTGCCCTGAGCCTGAAAATGGTTTCAGTGCAGGAAGAAGAAAGAACCCGGTTGGTGCAGGAACTTCACGATGAGTTCGGCCAAAGCCTAACCGCCATGCGGGCCAGCGCCGCCTATTTGGTCAAAGCAAACGCACAGCAACCGGTGGCGCAAGCGGCGGCACAGGAACTGGCCGACCAGTGCCAGCAACTCCATGGCGGCCTACGCAATTTGCTGCACCGACTGCGCCCCTTAGGCAACAGCGATGCCCAGGAGCCCGTGCCTTTGGCCGATCTGTTGGACAGGCTTTTGGCGAGTTGGCGAAAACTGCCCGGCCAGGAGACGTCCTATACCCTGCACTACGCCGTGGATGGGGCGATTGCATCTTCCTTGGCCCTGGCCTTGTACCGCATGACGCAAGAAGCCCTGACCAATGCCTTCCGTCATGCCGACGCCAAACAGGTATCCATCCATCTCGTTTTGGAAGACGATCAACTATGTTGGTGCGTCAGTGACGATGGTGTCGGCATTCCATTGCCTGAAGAGGCCCTGCAACGGGGGAACGGTTTGGCTGGACTCAGGGAGAGAGTCTGGAGCCATGGCGGGAACCTCCAGATGGGTGCTGGAAAAGGCGAACGCGGGCTGACGATTTCAGCCCGTTTCCGACACCGGCCATCCACTTCCCCTGCCCTGGAAGATCCATCATGAGCGGCAATCGCGATCGCGTTGAAGACGTTCTCCGCATTGCCATTGCCGATGACCATGCGGTGGTTCGCAGCGGATATCGCCGCCTGCTTGAAATGGAACCCAACCTGCAAGTGATCGCTGAATTCGCAGACGGCGAAGCGGCCTATCAATGGTTGCTGCACAATGCGCTGGACGTATTGATTATGGATATTTCCATGCCTGGCCGAGGCGGCCTGGAAACCATTCGCCGCATCCGCGCCCGGGGCCTTTTCTTGCCCGTGCTAGTGTTCTCCATGCATGACGGACAGGACATCGTCAGACAATGCCTGCAAATCGGCGCCACAGGCTATGTGACCAAGAGCAGTCCACCGGAGGCATTGGTGGCCGCAGTCAAGCAAGTAGCACAAGGACAGCAGGTGCTTTCGGAGGACGTGGCGCAAACCGCCCAGACCACATCTCAGGAAACGCCCCATGACAAAAATCTGTCTCCCAGGGAATTTGAAATTTTCCGCTTGCTGGCCCAGGGCAAGGATGTCGCCGACATTGCCCGCCGCCTCAGTCTCAGCGAAAAGACCGTATTTAATTATCAGACTGCCATTCGGCAGAAAACTGGCCTCAACACCATTCTCGACATGCACCGCTATGCCAGCAGCCAGCGGCTGATCGTCACCTAAAGACAGCCACGTCTAAACGCACTCGCCATCCCAATATCCCGGTGCGCCGTACACCGCCTTCAGATGCTCGATGAACAACCGCAGCCGCAGGGGCATCTGCCGCTGGGGAAACACGGCGCGGATACCCAAGGGCGGCGCGGCGCAATCCTCCAACACTGCCACCAGCCGACCAGCGCGCAGATCCGCCCCCACTTCCCAGAGGGAGCGCCAGGCCAGGCCGCGCCCCTCCAGCGCCCATTCGTGCAGTACCGAACCGTCGTTGCAATGCAGGCGACCATCCACCTTCACCAGCCGGGTTTCGCCCTTCCTGTTGGCATCGGCGAACAGCCAGCCCGCCTGCTGCACCAGGGACAGACATTCGTGCCCGGCCAGATCCTCCGGCGTTTGCGGCGTGCCGCGCCGAGCCAGATAGTCCGGGCTACCCACCACGGCCCGGGTCACTTCGCCGAGAAGTACGGAAATCAGATTGGAATCCGCCAGGCCGCCGATGCGCACCGCGCAATCGATGCCTTCATTGACGATATCCACCGTGCGGTCGGAAAGGTCCAGGCTCACCGTCACCTCCGGATGGACATCGAGGAACTCCGCCACCCTGGGCGCCACGTGTCGTCGGCCGAAGCCCGCCGGCGCGGAAATGCGCAAATGCCCGCTGGCGCGAATGGCCCCCAGGCTGACCGACGCCTCCGCATTGCCCAACTCGGCCAACAGGCGCTGACAATCCTCCAGAAAAGCCGCGCCTTCCTGAGTCAGGCTCAGCTTGCGGGTGGTGCGCACCATCAGCTTCACCCCCAACCGCTCTTCCAGGGCATCGATGCGACGGCCCATGATGGCGGGGGTCACCCCCTCCTGGCGTGCCGCCGCGCTGAGGCTACCCTTGAGAGCAGTGGCGACAAACGCTTCGATCTGGGTAAGTCGATCCATTGGATACCCTTAGTACAAGATGAATTGATTTATTCCAAGCTTATCACCACAAGAATCAAGGAATAAACTCCAACCATCGCAAATCGCCGTCATTCCCTTTTCACTTTCACAAGGAGCCTGTCCATGGCCATTACCCTCCCCGCCGGTATGCAGATCACCGCCCCCATCAAGCCCGAATGGGAATCCATCCTCACCACGGAGGCCTTGGAATTCGTCGCCAAGCTGCACCGTGCCTTCGAGCCCCGCCGCCAGGAACTGCTGAAAGCCCGCATCGCCCGCCAGGCCCGCATCGACGCCGGCGAAATGCCCGACTTCCTGCCCGAAACCAAGGCCGTGCGCGAAGGCGATTGGAAAATCGCCCCCCTGCCCAAGGCCCTGGAAAACCGCCGCGTGGAAATCACCGGCCCGGTGGAAGCCAAGATGATCATCAACGCCTTCAACTCCGGCGCTGACAGCTACATGACCGACTTCGAGGATTCCAACAGCCCCAAGTGGGACAACCAGATCCAAGGCCAGGTGAATCTCTACAAGGCCATCCGCCGCGAACTCTCCTTCAAGAACGAAGCAGGTAAGGAATACAAACTCAACGACAAAATCGCCACCCTGCAAATCCGCCCCCGCGGCTGGCACCTGGACGAAAAGCACGTGACCGTGGACGGCCAGCGCGTGTCCGGCGGCATCTTCGACTTCGGTCTGGTGTTCTTCCACAACGCCAAAGAACAAATCGCCCGTGGCGCTGGCCCCTTCTTCTACCTGCCCAAGATGGAAAGCCACCTGGAAGCCCGTCTGTGGAACGACATCTTCGTCATGGCCCAGGACCACATCGGCCTGCCCCAGGGCACCATCAAGGCCACCGTGCTGGTGGAAACCGTGCTCGCCACCTTCGAGATGGAAGAAATCCTGTATGAGCTGCGCAACCACTCCGCCGGCCTGAACGCCGGTCGTTGGGACTACATCTTCAGCTGCATCAAGAAGTTCAAGAAGAACAAGGATTTCTGTCTGGCCCAGCGCGGCGCCATCACCATGGAAGTGCCCTTCATGCGTGCCTACGCCCTGGCCTTGGTCAAGGCTTGCCACAAGCGCGGCGCCCCCGCCATGGGCGGCATGAGCGCCCTGATCCCGATCAAGGGCGACCCCGTGGCCAATGAAAAGGCCCTCGCCGGCATCCGTCACGACAAGACCCGGGACGCCAACGACGGCTTTGACGGCGGCTGGGTGGCCCACCCCGGCCTGGTCTCCATCGCCCAGGAAGAATTCCAAAAGGTGCTGGGCGACCGCCCCAACCAGTGGGACAAGCAGCGCACCGACACCTTCGGCCCCAAGGACTGGCTCAACTTCCAGCCCGAGCAACCCATTACCGAAACCGGACTGCGCAACAACATCAACGTCGGCATCCACTACCTGGGTAGCTGGCTGGCCGGTAACGGCTGCGTGCCCATCCACAACCTGATGGAAGATGCCGCCACCGCCGAAATCAGCCGTTCGCAAGTGTGGCAGTGGGTGGTCTCGCCCAAGGGCATTCTGGACGACGGCCGCAAAGTCACCGCCGAGATGGTGCGCCCCATGATTGCCGAAGAACTGGCCAAGGTAAAAGCCACCGTCACCGCCCAGGGCGAAGACACCGCGACTTACGACCAAGCCGCCGTGATCTTCGACAAGATGAGCCTGACGCCCGAGTACCCCGAGTTCCTGACGCTGCCGCTGTACGAGGCGATGGAGTAAGCAACTCCCTCCGTTCGTCCTGAGCGTAGGGCACCGCCCGAAGTCGAAGGACGAACGCTGAATTAAAAACGGCGCCGAGGGAAACCCCGGCGCCGTTTTTCATGTCCTTCAATTCGTCAATGGATAAGCGGTCAACAAGCGCGGCCCTGCAGCGCCGACACTGATCTCCCACACGGATCGAATGCAAGGATTTGTTCCATCCGGTGTGGGGCAGTTGCAGTCCACCTGATAACGAACGCCCCACTGGTTCTGCGTCGTCTTCGTCACCAGATTCTCCCTACCCTGGGCCAACAAAGAATCACGCATCGTCATCCATTGCCCGATGTTGAAACCGCGCGCCTGAAAGAACTTGGCCTTCGGACCACCATCAACATGGCTGAGATTCAACAAGTATTCGACGATCTTCTTTTCTTCCACTTCGGCACAAGCGGGATTGGGCAATTTATGGGTCATTGCTCCGCGGCCCCAACCAAGACATTGGCGGCAACGGTCACCACCGCAATTGCGCCATCCACATCGGCGAACTCAACCGCATAGGCAGCACCATCACCATAGACGGACAACACTGTTCCCGCCATATCCCGGCGCAAACGGTAGCCCTCGCTCTCCAGGTCGCGGCATAAACGCACCCGCTGATGCTCGGCAAACGCAGGGGGAGAGGAGATATGGCCGATTACTGCATCCAACTGCTGCCGCACCCCTCTGCCCTGCTCATCGCGTTCCACGGCCATCAAAAACAGATTGCCGCTTACCTTAGCCCAATACTCGCCCACCAAGCGCTTGGCCTGGGAATCGTCGTTGCTCTTGTAGCCCTCGCCCTTGTACTCCACCACCAGATGGCGGCCGTCCATCAGCTCGCAGACAAAATCCGGATAGAAGTTCTGCACGGCAGTGGGCAAGCTGAAAGAGAACGGCGACTTGGGCAGGTTGCGCACCCAGTGGCGCACGGCCGGGTGTTCGTCTATCGCCACCGCGCAATGGTATTCGTGGTCGGTCTGCCTCGCGGTCGGCACTTGCAGATCGCCGATAACCCCGTAGTAATGCTTGAGAAAGCGATAGCGGCCCTGGTAGTAAGGCGGCTGCGCCGGATACATGCCCGGCCCGAAGTTGAAGGTGTAGTCCGAACTGATGCAGCCCTTCGGATCATCCCCCAGCAGAGCCAACTGGAAACCGGTTTTCTGCGCCTCACCTCGCAGCGCCGCCATGCGTTCCGCCAGGGCATCCGCCAATTGATTGCGATGGCGCACCAAAGCCGTCAGGGAATACTGTTTCTCCCGCTGCAACCAGCGCAACACACCGCCCAACCATGTCAATCGTTGGGATTGGGTAACGCCTTGGGTGCGCAAACGCTCATCAAGCCAACGCATCAGATCGGTCTCGGTAACATCCGTCGGCACCAGATCAAGATTCACCCCGTAGGCGGCCTGCTCCTGCTCTATGCGCAAATGCCCCTTGTCCACATCCAGCAGATAGGGCTTGTGGTCCTTGTCCGGCACAAAGGCCGGCAACTCGGGCGATTGCGCAGCAAGGCTGAACCCGGCCAAATCCACCAGGGTTTCCTTTTCCGCCAAATCCAGATCGGCCTGACCATCGTCGCCAAAGCGCAAACACAACAAGGGCAACGGACGAAACGGAATACCCCGCGCCGAGGGCGCAGCCAACGCCTGATGCCGGAACTCGAAACGGTCCAGCGCCACGGCAAAAGCCTCCTTCTCCTTTTTCGTCGGCAGCACGGACAACAACGCCTCCCGCACCTCGGGAGAAGGCGGTCGCGCCAGGCTCAGGGCGAACCCGCCGCCGACCTGGGCCGCCACCGTCACATGCTCCGCCACCGCACCAAAAAAATCGGGTAACTGCGG
>RXJP01000104.1 GCA_003963315.1 Rhodocyclaceae bacterium
CTGGTGGGGCAATCGGGCATGGGCAAATCCACCCTCATCAACGCCCTCATTCCCGGCGCGGCGGCGGCCACCCGGGAGATTTCCGAGGCCCTGGATTCGGGCAAGCACACCACCACTCACGCCCGGCTCTACCGGCTGGACGACGAATCCGCCCTGATCGACAGCCCCGGCTTGCAGGAATTCGGCCTTGCCCACCTCACCGTGGGCGACATCGAAAACGCCTTCCCGGAATTCCGCCCCCACGTGGGCCGCTGCAGCTTCCGCGATTGCCACCACGAGGCCGAGCCGGACTGCGCGGTGAAGCAGGCGGTGGCGGACGGTCTGATCCATCCGCGCCGGCTGGAACATTTCAGGAAGATGATCGCCGGGCGGTGACGCGAAAACGGTTGCCATTGGTGCATCGTTAAGGATGAACCAGTCCCCGCCGTTCGGGCTGCGCTTGTCGAAGCCACCCTTGTGCCCCATGACTTGCACTTCGACAAGCTCAGTGCGAACGGAGTTAATCAGCGCTTCTTTCATGGAACTGTCACATTTGCGGGCTATGTCTTTCGTTACACTGCCGCCACGGTTTTCCTTGGCAGCGAGGGCATATGCTTTTCTTCGACCTGTTTCGCAACGATCCCAAGTTCACGGAAGTCAAAGCCGGACAGACCTTGTTCCGGGAAGGCGATGCCGGCGAGGTGATGTATGTGCTCATCCGGGGCGAAGCCGAAGTCACCATCGACGGCATGCTGGTGGAAACCTGCGAGCCGGGCACCATCCTTGGGGAAATGGCGGTCATTGACGGCTCCCCGCGCTCAGCCACGGTGACGGCGCTCACGGATTGCGAATTCGCCATCGTGGACAAGAAGCGTTTCCTCTTCCTGGTGAACGAAACGCCGAAATTCGCGATTTTCGTCATGCAGGTCATGGCCCAGCGGCTCAAGGCCTGCGATCTGCGCCTGTTGGAAGCCAAGGCAGGCAACTCCCGGCAGGACACAGCGCAGACGGGTTGAACCCACCGTTGCTGCCGCCCCAGAAATGTCACGGATCCGCCTTCGGACTGTCATCGCCCTTGGCTAGAGTGGCGGCTCGTCCGTCTTGGGGAGTTGCGTCGTGTATTTGTCCGCTGCCGATATTCATTCCATCCGCCAGAATTCCATCGCGCTTTACCACAAGCTATCGCAGGGCTATTTGGAAAGCGTCGGCGACCAACTGAACCTGGGGGCCAGCCTGACCCAACGTGTGCTGACGCGGAGCGGCCAGCAATTGAAAAAATTGCAGGGCGATGTCTCCCTGACGGCCTGGACGGAACACATCGGCCACCTGCACCACCAGGTGCTCAAGGAGGACGTTCCCGCCTTCATCACCGAGGTGGTGCACACGACGGCGACCCGCAACGAGAATTTTTGGAGCACGGCGGAGGCGCAATTGTCGGAAGCGCAAACCCTGTTCTCCCATTTTTTCGCGCGCAGCCTCAAGGCATCGCCCTGGGAAACCTTCTGGCTCATCAACGCGGCGAAGGAAACCGCCGAGGGCAGCCTGAACCAGGCCAACCAATTCTCCAAAGCGGCCATCACCGCCACCGAATTGATCGACGAGGAAGTCCATGCCCGGTTGACGCCAGCGCCGGCTGCCCGCAAGCCGCGCAAGCGGATGGCGGCCTGAACGCTTTCCCGCCGACGGGTGCTTACTTGGCCAGCGCCTTGGCCAAATGATCGGCAAAGGCCCGCACCTTGGCTGCATAGCGGCGTTGGGGCGGACTGACGAGGTGCACCGGCAGGGCGCGGGTGCGCCAGTCGGGCAGCAGGGTCTGGACTTCGCCTGAAGCCAGGGCATCCTGAAACAGCCAGGTGGGTGAATAGGTGATACCCAGGCCGTCGAGCACTGCCGCCCGTACCAGCTCGGAGCTGTCGGTCTGGAAGCAGCCTTCGACACGCACCGAAACAGAGGAGCCGTCCTCGGTGTTGAACTCCCACAGGTTGCGAGTGCTGAGCCCGGTGTAGACGAGGCAGACATGCTGCCGCAGATCGTCGGGAATGCGCGGTAGCGGCCGGTCCGGCGGCAGCGCGGCGAGGTAGCGGCGGCTGGCCAGCACAGCGCGTTGGACGGTGCCGATGCGACGCGCCACCAGGGTGCTGTCGGATAGGTTGCCGATACGCACCGCCACGTCGATGCCCTGCTCCACCAGATCCACTAAGCTGTCGTTCACCTTGAGATCGATCTTCACCGCCGGATGGGCAGCGAGGAAGCTGTTGATGTGGGGCATCAGCACCCGCAGGCTGAAACCCACCGAAGCAGCCACCCGCAGCCAACCGCTGAGTTGCTGCTCCCCTTGGCGCAACTGCCCTTCCGCCTCCGCCACTTCCGCCACCAGCCGCCGCGCCTCCTCGAAATAGCGGGCGCCATCGTCGGTCAGGGACAGGGCGCGGGTGGTGCGGCTCAACAGCCGGGCGCCAAGGTGGCGCTCCAGGGCCGCCACCTGTTTGCTCACGGCGCTCTGGGTGGTGTTCTGTTCCCGGGCCACGGCGGAAAAACTGCCGGTCTCCACCACCCGGACAAAGGTTTGCATGGCCATCAAGCGATCCATGGCGTCCCCGCTCAGTCCATAAAGGAATGAATGATAGTACCGCTATCGGACTGCCATAACGCCAAGGCATTAAACACAATGCATCCCTCCGCTTTCATCCAGCCCCTCCTAAAGGAAACCCCATGTCCGCTTCTGTCGTTCTTATTACCGGCGCCCTTACAGGCATCGGCCGCGCCACAGCCCTGGCCTTCGCCCGGGACCGTGCCCACATCGTTGTCTCCGGCCGCAATGAGGCCGCCGGCCAGGCCTTGGTCGACGAACTGTCCGCCCTGGGGGCGGAAGCCGCCTTCCAGCGTGCCGACGTGACCCGCGAGGCCGAGGTCGAGGCCCTGGTGGCCTTTACCCTGTCCCGCTTCGGCCGCCTCGATGTCGCCGTCAACAACGCAGGGACCGAGGGCCGCCCCGCCCCCCTGGCCGACGACAGCGAGGCCAACTATCGCGCCACCTTCGATACCAACGTGCTCGGCACCCTGCTCTGCCTGAAACATGAACTGAAGGCCATGACCCAGCAGGCCAGCGGTTCCATCATCAACCTGTCCTCCATCGTGGGCCAGGTGGGCATGGCCGGTGCGGGGGTCTATACCGCCAGCAAACATGCGGTGGAAGGGCTCACCAAGTCGGCAGCGCTTGAAGTGGCGCCCCTCGGCATCCGCGTGAACGCCGTGGCACCGGGGCCGATCCTGACCCCCATGCTCAACCGCTTCACCGGCGGCAGCGAAGAGGCGAAGGCCGGCCTGTTCGGCATGATCCCGGCCCAACGGGGCGGCTCGCCGGACGAGATCGCCGAGACCATCCTCTTCCTGGCATCGACCAAATCGCCCTATCTGACCGGCCAGATCATCGCCGTAGACGGTGCCTACACCGCGCAATAAGCCCCCATTCCCAACGGAGCCTTTCATGAAAACCATCGCCGTCCCCGTCTATGAGGAGGTGTCATCGGACAACCAGGCCATCTTCGACAAACTCAAGGCCAGCCTGGGTTTTGTGCCCAATCTCTACGCCACCTTCGCCCATTCGGACACGGCCCTGGGCAACTACGTCGCCCTGCAAAACGGCAAGACCTCCCTCAGCCCGAAGGCGAAGGAAGTCATCAATCTGGTGGTGAGCCAGTCCAACAACTGCGCCTACTGCCTTGCCGCCCATACCGTGGTGGGCAAGATGCAGGGGTTCAGCGATGCGCAGATCCTGGAAATCCGCCGTGGCCGCGCCAACTTCGACCCTTGCCTGGACGCCCTGGCCCGCCTGGTGCACAACATGGCCCAGCAGCGCAGCATGGCCGATCCCTCGCTGGTGCAGGCTTTTTTCGCAGCGGGCTGGACCGAGGGCAATCTGGTGGACGTGATCCTGGTGATCGGGGCCAAGACCATCGCCAATTACCTCCACGGCGCGACCCAAGTGCCGGTGGACTTTCCCCCCGCGCCGACGCTTACCTCGTGAAGCGCCACGGGATGCGCCGTCGACCATCGTCTCGACCGGAGGAATAATCCTTGATCCAGTTCTACTACCACCCCTCCCCCAACCCAGCCAAGGTGGCCCTGTTCCTGGAGGAAAGCGGCCTGCCCTACCAGTTGATGCCCATCGACACGCGCAAGGGCGAGCAACACTCGGCGGCTTACAAGGCCATCAACCCCAATGCCAAGACACCCGCCCTGGTGGATGACGACGTGGTGGTGTTCGACAGCAATGCCATCCTGCTCTACCTGGCGGAAAAGACCGGCAAGTTCCTCCCTTCGGACAGGCCCGAGGCCCGGGCAGAAATGCTGTCCTGGCTGATGTTCGTCGCCACCGGCATCGGCCCCTATTGCGGCCAGGCGGTGCACTTCAAGCACTACGCCCCCGGCGACAACGCCTATGCCGTCAACCGTTACGACTTCGAGGCCTGGCGGCATTGGGGCATCGTTAACGATCGCCTTGCCCAGGGGCGCTACATGCTGGGCGAGACCTACACCCTGGTGGACATGGCGGTGTGGGGCTGGGCCCGGGTGGCGCCCTTCGTCCTCGGTGCGGAGGCCTGGGACAAACTGCCCAATGTCAAACGGCTGCTGGACGAGATCAACGCCCGCCCCGCGGCACAGCGAGCCGAGGCCTTGAAGACCCGCCACACCTTCAAGACGGAAGTGGACACCGATGCACGCAAAGTGCTCTTCCCGCAGAATGCATGCTTGCCAACGTGAAGGAGAAACCCGCGATGATCGACCTCTACTACTGGACCACCCCCAACGGCCACAAGATCACCCTCTTCCTGGAGGAGGCCGGCCTGCCCTACACCCTGATCCCGGTGAACATCGGCCGGGGCGAACAGTTCAAGCCCGAGTTCCTGCGCATCTCGCCCAACAACCGCATCCCCGCCATCGTGGATCGGGAGCCCACTGACGGCGGCGCGCCGCTGCACCTGTTCGAGTCCGGGGCGATCCTGCTCTACCTGGCAGACAAGATCGGCCGCTTCATTCCCGCCGATCTGCGCGGGCGCAACGAGACGCTGCAATGGCTGTTCTGGCAGATGGCGGGGCTCGGCCCGATGGCCGGGCAGAACCATCATTTCGTACAGTACGCCCCGGAGAAAATTCCCTACGCCATCGACCGCTATGTCAAGGAAACCGGCCGTCTGTACGGCGTACTCAACAAGCATCTGTCCGACGGGCGGGACTACATCGCCGGTGACTATTCCATTGCCGACATGGCCTGCTATCCCTGGGTCGTGCCGCACAAACGGCAGCAACAGGAACTGGCGGATTTCCCCCACCTGGCGGGCTGGTTCGAACGCATCCGCACCCGCCCCGCCACCCTACGGGCTTACGCCCGCGCCGAGGAGGTCAGTACCGCACCGGTGGTGGACGAAGAGTCGAAGAAAGTGCTGTTCGGCCAGGATGCCAGCACAGTGGCAAAACCCTAGATGTCGTTTTCAATCACCATGGATTTTGGAGGGAAGTTCGAATGATTACCGCGATCACTGCGTTCCGCATGCCCAAGCCCGTTACGCGGGAAGAAGCCCGCAACATCTTTCTCAGCACCGCGCCCAAATACCTGGGCGTCTCGGGCCTTATTCAAAAGGTCTATTACGTTTCGCTGGAAGAAAACACCCTCGGCGGCATCTATCTTTGGAAATCCAAAGCCGAGGCGGAGGCCATGTACACCGAGAGCTGGAAAACCTTTGTGCGCGAAAAATACGGCACCGAGGCGACGGTCACCTACCTTGACTGCCCGGTGGTGGTGGACAACAACTTGAACCAAATCATTTCGGATGAGTAGGTTCGCTTTCTGGAAACGCAGCTCGGGCGGCCCTAGGGACGCCTAGCCCCGGTCGGCCCGCAAGGCCGGCTTCAACAGCAGCCCGTCGTAGTCGTCGCTGTTGAGCTGCGGCAGGGTCGGCGCAGTGTCCAATTGGAGTACGCGTTGCCTGTACCGCGCCAGGGCGTCGAGGCGCTCCGCCTGGGTGATCCGCGATGGGCCGTAGACGATGAAGGGCTCGATCACGGTGAAGCCGGCGAAGGCGAAAATGCCGTGATGGATGGGATGGAGAATGGCGTCGATAGGGCCATAGATGCCGATGTCCGAATACACCGGCTGCGGCCCGCCGACGGTCAGGGAGCACATGGCCCGCTTGCCCCGAAATACGCCTTTGTCGAAATAGCGGCCGCCACCATAGGCGCGGCCCACGGCGAAGACGCGGTCCACCCAGCCCTTGAGGATGGCCGGCAGCCCCAGCCACCAAATGGGGAACTGGAAGATCAGCACATCACACCAGGCCAGCTTGTCCATCTCCGTCTGGAGCGCTGGCACGAAGCCGTTGCACGCGCTGGCGTGGGATTCTTCCTCCTGCTGCTTCAGGCGTTCGGGATCTTTCACCGAGGAAAAATTTCGGCGGTCCGAGACGGGGTCGAAACCCATGGCATACAAATCGGAAACCACCACCTCGTGCCCGGCGGCGAGCAGCGCGGCAGTGGCTTCGCCGGTCATTGCGCCGTTGAAGCTGGTGGGCTCATGATGGGCGTGGACAATCAGAATGCGCATGACGACTCCGGGAAAGAACGGCTGACGGTTGCATATGAAAGACGATGCAACGAAATGGGAAGTTGTGCTTTGAGCACTGAAGAAAGGATAGGTTCGCCAGAATCTTGGCGGCGTTCCCTTTCCCCCACTGCCATCAACCCTCGCTGACCCGGCCGCGCAGGGCTTTCACCTGGCCGCGCCGGGTCTTGCTGTCCATGCGCCGCCGCTGCGCATTGCGGGTGGGCTTGGTGGCCCGGCGCGGACGGGCGACAAAGGCCGCCTCGGCGATCAATACGCGCAGACGTTCCAAAGCGGCGGCGGTGTTGCGTTCCAGGCTGCGGAATTCCTGGGCCTTGATGACGATCACGCCATCCGCGGTGATGCGTTGGTCGCGCAAGCGCAGCAGCCTATCCTTGAGTGCTTCGGGCAGGGACGAGGCGCGGATATCGAAGCGCAGATGCACGGCATTGGACACCTTGTTGACGTTCTGCCCGCCGGCGCCTTGGGCGCGGATGGCGCTGATCTCGATTTCCTCTTCACGAAGCTGGAATGGGATGGACATGGTTTGCGCTGGCCTCGAATCCGCCGGATTCAATTCAACTGCGCCCCCCGTTCCAGCCGTTCCAGGAAGGCTTTCGCCTCTTCATGGCCCAGGGCCGCCGCCTGGCGTAGCCAGCGCAGGGCCAGACGCGGATTGCGCGGCACACTGCTACCTATGCCGCGATAGCAGGCGCTGCCCAGTTCGTATTGGGCGTTGGCTTCCCCTTGCAGGGCGGCGCGGCGCAGGTATTTGACGGCGGCCTTGGCATCCCGTTTGACGCCCTGGCCGTGGAGCAGGCAGAAACCCACGCAATACAGCACGTAGGCGTCCTCGTGCTGGGCCAGGGCTTGTTCGTACCAGCGCCAGGCTTCGCGGCTGTTCTGTTCCACACCCTGGCCTTCGTAGTACAGATCGCCCAGGGCCACCTTGGCATCGAACAGGGTGATGGCGCGACGGAACCAGAGCACGGCCTGGGCCGGGTCCACGGCGGTGCCCCAGCCGTAGCGGTAGCACTCGCCCAGTTTGTAGGCGGCGCGCCTATGGCCCAACTCTCCGGCCTTGCGGTAGAGCACCGCCGCCTTTTCCATGTCCTGGGGCACGCCGTCGCCCTGCATGAAGGCTTCGGCACGGGCGAACCAGTAGCGTTCCAGTTCACCGAGGGCGGGCTTCCAGCCGGCCTCGGCAGCCGCCCGCAGCAGCTCCTCACCCCGCGCCAGGTTGATGTGGGTGCCGATGCCATGGAGATAACAGCGGCCCAATTCGGCTTGGGCGTGCACGTCGCCGGCGGCAGCGGCGGTGCGGTAGAACTCCACGGCGGCGGCCACATCCTGTTTGGTGCCTTCGCCATGTTCGTGGCAATCCCCCAGCCAGACCTGGGCGGCCACGTCGCCGGCCTCGGCGGCACGGCGGTACCAGCTCAGGGCTTGGTCCTTGTTCTCGGCCACGCCTTCGCCCCAGCGGTAGCAATGACCCAGTTTGAGCTGGGCCTTGGCGTGGCCCTGGCGGGCGGCGGCGCGGTAGTGGCGCACGGCTTCCTCCATGTCCTGGGGCAGGCCGCCGTGGCCGAAGGCATGGGCTTCGCCCAGGGCGAATTGGGCTTCCCGGTGGCCGCGACCGGCGGCGCGGCGATACCAGGCCAAGGCCAGGTCCATGTCCTTGTCTACGCCATGGCCCTGGGCGTAGCACTGGCCGAGGAAAAACATGGCGCCGGGAATGCGCGCCTTGGCGGCTTCGGCAAAGTGACGCACAGCGGCTCCGGCATCCTGGGTCACACCTTCGCCGGAATACAAGCAGAGGGCCAGGCAGTAGCGGGCCGCGTCAATGCCCTGTTCGGCCGCCAACCCCCAGAGACGGGCGGCTTCGGCCCGGTCTTCGGCGACACCGCGGCCGAAGAAGCGGCAACGGGCAAGGAGGTCCCAGGCCAAGGGCTCGCCCTGATCAGCGGCGGCCTTGAGCCAGCGCGCGGCGGCGGCGAAATCCTGCTTGCCGGCTTCGCCGAAATACCAAAGCCGACCCAACCAGTATTGGGCTTCGCGGATGCCCTTGGCGGCCACCGCTTCCAGCAGGGCCTGGGCGCGGGCGGGATCGGCCTCCATGCCCTCCCCCCGCAACAGGCACAGGGCCAGCCAGGTCTGGCCGCGGGGGTCATTGCGCTCCGCCGCTTGGCGAAACAGGCGTGCGGCTTCCTGGGCATCCTTGGGCAAACCTTGGCCGTGGTACAGCAGCCAGCCCAACACCGCTTCACCCGCGCCGCATTGCGCTTCGGCACTGCGGGACGCCCAATTCACCGCCTGGCCCTGGTTCCCCCGCTGGCCGCCTTGGCCGCTGGCGCAGCGCCAGGCCAGCTCGGCCTGGGCGCGGGCGTTGCCGGCTTCCGCCATGCGTTCCAGTTCCCCGGCCGCCAGGTCGCGCCAGAAGGCATCCTCGGGACCGAGCAGGGCCAGGGCGCGCTCCGCGCCGCGGACCACCAATTGGCTGTCGAGGGCCTCGCGCAAAAGACCAAGGGCGAGGGAGGAATGGAGAGAAACCAGTGCGGACATAGGGAAGAAATGTACGGTGAAAAACAGCGTGTAATAAAACCGTAGCTTTATCCACAAAATCTGTGGATAAAGGTGTGAATAGAGCCGTAATGAATTGCCTAAACCGGCCTCACTACTGGGTTTTTCTCAAACCGACCTGAAAATGCGCAGCTTTTCATATCCCAAAGGAATCAATTGTTTATCACAACTAGCCGCCAATGGAGCCGGTTTCACGAAAAGCCATGAAACCGTTTTCAAAGTAATGAAATCGATTTTTTGTTGCAGTGGAAAACTTTGGCGCAAGCCCGACACAAGGCCCGACAAGCATCGGCCTATTACTTTAGGCCTAATTCTTCTTTCCTCCGCAGTCGCGCCCGGACGGCCTGCCCGTAACAGCTAGAATCGCCGCTCTGCAAAGCATCGATCCGTCATGGCCCAAGTCCTTACTGTTTCCGAACTCAACCGGCTGGCCCGCGTCACCCTGGAACGGGGCATTCCCCTTTGCTGGGTGTCCGGCGAAGTGTCCAACCTGACCCGGGCCGCCTCGGGCCATGTGTACTTCACCCTCAAGGATGAAGCCGCCCAGGCCCGTTGCGTGATGTTCCGCTCCCGGGCCCAGTTGCTGCCCTGGAAGCTGGAAAACGGACAGCAGGTTGAAGCCCAGGCCTTGGTCGGACTGTACGAACCCCGCGGCGATTTCCAACTGAATGTGGAAGCCTTGCGCCGCGGCGGCCTGGGGCGCTTGTTCGAAGCCTACGCGCGACTCAAGGAGCAACTGGAACGGGAGGGCCTGTTCGCACCGGAACGCAAGCGGCCGCTGCCGATATATCCCCGCGCTATCGGCGTGGTGACCTCGCTCCAAGCCGCCGCCCTGCGCGACGTCCTGGCCGCCCTCAAGCGCCGCGCGCCCCATGTGCCGGTGATGCTCTATCCCACGCCGGTGCAGGGCGAAGGTGCCGGGGCGAAGATCGCCGCGGCCATCGCCGCCGCAGATCAGCGCGCCGAATGCGATGTGCTGATCGTCGCCCGGGGCGGCGGCAGCATCGAAGACCTGTGGGCCTTCAATGAGGAAGTCGTGGCGCGGGCCATCGTCGTCGCCTCCATGCCCGTGGTGAGCGGCGTCGGCCACGAGACCGATGTCACCATCGCCGATTTCGCCGCCGACCTGCGCGCCGCTACCCCCACCGCCGCGGCGGAACTGGCCAGCGCCGGCTGGTACGCGGCCGCCGGGGAAAGCGCCGATCTCGCCCGTCGCCTCCGCGATGCCATGGATTGGCAGCTCAATCAACGCGCCCAACGACTGGATTGGCTGCAACGGCGATTAGTCCATCCGGCCCAACGCCTGGCCCAATCGCGCCAACACCTGGCCCACCTGGGTACCCGCCTTTCCGCCGCCAGCCGCGCTTTATTGCGGGGAACGGAACAACAACTCGCCAACCTGCGCCTGCGTCTGAGCCGGCAACGGCCTGACACGGCCAGCGCCGCCGCCCGATTGGCGCGCTTGGGTCAGGGGCTGGACAATGCCATTCACAGCCGCCTGCAACAGCGCCAGGGCACCCTGGAACGCCTTGCCGCCAGCCTCGCCGCCCTCAATCCGGAAGCCACCCTGGCCCGGGGCTACAGCATTGTCCGCGACGAAGCGGGCAAGGTGGTGTCCTCCGCCGGCCAGCTTGCCCCGGGCGTCGGTGTCCGATTGCAGTTCGCCTGCGGCAGTGCCCACGGCCATATCGATAGCGTGGAAACGCACCAAGATGCGCCCCATGCCGAAGACACATTGAAAGGCCATTGAATTTTTCCATCATTCCCATAGGCGCGATGTTGTTGTCTTGCCCGCCGCATGGCACTACACTCGCGCGTTCCCGCTTCCCAGTTTCACTTACACAGACTCACAGGAGAACAACATGGCATTCACCCTGCCCGCCCTGCCCTTCGCCAAGGACGCCCTGGCCCCCCACATGTCCGCCGAGACTTTCGAATACCATCACGAGAAGCACCATCAGGCTTACGTGACCAACCTCAACAACCTGATCGCCGGCACCGAATACGAAGGCCTGTCCCTCGAAGAAATCTTCAAGAAGGCTCCCGCCGGCGGCATCTACAACAACGCCGCCCAGGTGTGGAATCACACCTTCTTCTGGTCCTGCCTCAAGCCCGCTGGCGGCGGCGCCCCCACCGGTGCGCTGGCTGACGCCATCAACAAGAAATGGGGTTCCTTCGACGAATTCAAGAAGGCCTTCCAAGCTTCCGCCGTGGGCAACTTCGGTTCCGGCTGGACCTGGCTGGTGAAGAAGGCCGACGGCTCCGTGGACATCGTCAACACCGGCGCCGCCGGCAACCCGCTGAAGAGCGGCGAAGGCAAGCCCCTGCTGACCATCGACGTGTGGGAACACGCCTACTACATCGACTACCGCAACGCCCGTCCCAAGTTCGTGGAAACCTTCCTGGCTTCCCTCGCCAACTGGGATTTCGCCAGCGCCAACTTCGCCTGAGCGCCCCTCAGTTGTTTCGTATGAATAAAGTTTCGAAACGGAGAATAAAGTTTCAAAAACCTTAGTCCCACGAACAATATATCTAAGAAAAAGGCCAACTTTCAATCAGTTGGCCTTTTTTATTTTTAGAGCCAACATTGCTCTAAAGTCCTACATGAGTGGCATGTATCTCGGCCAAAGCTGTCTGTCGTCACATCTGGCCGAGCGTCTGCTCAGGGCCACATACTGGAAATTTCTTGGCTTCTGGCACCGAATGTCGGCTTTCTACCCTAGGGAAGACTTACTCCCACCGATGACGTGCCACCGGCACGGTCCATACGGCAACTAGTCGTCCAAGTGCGCAATTTATGAGTCCTCACTCCGCGACAGATATCCTACTCGAATACGAGAGTGCATCGACTACGCATCTATATGCAAAAGCAAATATCAGTGTTCCGTTGCTCTATACGCGAAAGCGATTGGCTGCAATCCGAAGATGTTCAGCCTGGGCTGTTGCCGGTTTCATGGACACCTAGTTAAGGTGTAACAATGAAACCAGCAACAGCCCACAGCAAGGCGACGACATAGACCGAGAAGGGCGTGCGCCAGTCTATTTCCCCCAGAGCGCCGCCCGCCATGAAAAAGAGGGTGGCGGATATCCTGATCGTGGCGGCGGGCAAGCCCAATCTGATCGTGCCGCAGATCGTCAAGACCGGGGCCATCGTGATTGATGTGGGGATCAATCGTCTGCCC
>RXJP01000001.1:0-12734 GCA_003963315.1 Rhodocyclaceae bacterium
GTCCACTTCGGCTTTGCCGGCTTCGGCGACACGGCCGATCACGGCGTTGGTGGTGGGGGTGCGGTCGTCGAACCACTTGCCCGTGGCAACGTATTCACCGTTGATGAAGTTCAGAATGTCTTTTTGTAGTGCCATTTTTGCTCTCCTTCTTACTCGGCCTTGGCTTTTGCTTCGGCTTCCGCTTCGCGTTTGGCCACGTTGGCGAGGATTTCGGCACCACGGTTGGCGGCGGATAGGCCGCGGAACAGGAACACCAAACCGATCGCGTCTTGCAGTTCTTCCCAGGTGGCACCGGCACGGCGGGCGGCGATGCAGTGCAGGGGGGCGGCGTCGTTCAGGTCCATCAGCAGGATGGAGAAGAGGATGATCTGCGCCGTCTTCACGTCGAAACTCTTGGGATACATGGCATGGGCGCGGATCTGTTCCTGGAGGTCCAGCAACTTCGGATTCAGTGCGCCGGTGACCGCCAGGCGGGCCTCGATGCGGGGCGGAACGAAACCGATCAGATCCTTGTAGATGGCATTGCGCTCGGCCAGGGAGGCGACGGGGTCGGCGTATTCACCAATGCGTTCGCGGACGATTTCGGTATCGGGACGGGGTGGCAGCATGGGGTTTCTCCTCAGAAGATATGAAAATGAAAAATCAGGCGGAAGCGGGAACCATGGCAACGCAGGCGTTGCCGGATCCGGAAGATTGGGCGTAGTCGCCGTACATGGTGCCCTTCAGCGGGCCGGTGCGTTGTTCCAGGGCCTTGGCGGATGCGAACAGGGTGGCGAGAATTTTCCCGCCCATTTCGGCCACGGCTTCCTTGGTGAAGGTGGGCAGCCATTGCAGCAGGGCATCCACCTCCCCTTTTTCCATGTGGGCGATCAGTTGCTTGTCCATGGCGATGCGTTCGGGGGTGGGCCATTTGTCCGGGCCGCGCTCGACAGCGTGGGATAGGGCGTTGGAGGCGATGAACACCACCTTCTTGCCGGTCTTGATGGCAGCGGCCTCGATGGCGGCGGCGACCTTGAAGGATTCCTCATGGGAGCCGCAGATCACCGTGGGGATCAGGACCACCGGCACCGTGGCGTCCGGGTCCATGTAGTGCAGGGGCACGTAGCTGGCGTAATCCCACTCGAAGTGTTCGGAGTCGTTGCCCTGGCTGGGCACGCCGGCGGCATTCATGGCATCCATCAGGGCATTGGCGAAAACGGGATCGCCCTTGTAATGGTAGGGGGCGCCGGACAGCAGGTCGGGGGCTTCGTCGGCCACCGCATAGCCGTGGTGGATGGCTTGCCGCGTGACGTACCAGTTGAAGGTGGATACCCAGTGGGCGCTCTGGAGTACAAACAGGTCGGGCTTCAGGTCGCGCATGGCTTGGCCCATTTCCTTGAGGCCGCGGATCAGGCCGTGCTGGAAGGGTTGCACTTTTTCCTCGATACCCAGGCGGGGTGCGTGGGCGGCGACAACGGTGGCGATCAAACCTCCGGCCATGGTGATGCTCCTCATCTCTAAAGGCAGGTCGGAAGCCCGACCCAAAATGGTTAGGGGCGAATCTGATTTTTATTGGAATCGAGGGTGTATTAGAGGATAATCGAATATGCTTGTCAATATCGAATTAATTAAAATAATCGATTATTTGTATGAGCGTATGATGCGCACCTCTGGAAAGGCCCTGTCATGAAAGACGGTTTATGAGCGACTTGTCCCTGGATCATCTGAAGCCCGATTTCACGGGCGCCACCTTGGCCAGTTCGATCGCGGCGCGGTTGCGCATGGCCATCATGGAGGGCGAACTGGCGCCGGGCGCCAAATTGCGTCTGGAGGACTTGCGCAGCCAGTACCAGGTCAGCCTCTCCCCCCTGCGGGAGGCCTTGTCCAGGCTGTCCATGGATGGTTTGATTGAGGTGGCTGAACAGAAGGGTTACCGCGTTGCGCCGGTGTCCCTGGAAAACTATGAGGAAATCACCTGCCTGCGGATCGAGCTGGAATCCATGGCTTTGGAGAAATCCATCGCCAACGGCGACGATGCCTGGGAGAGCGCGCTGGTGGGCGCCTTCCATCGGCTGCATAAGCTTGAACGGCAGCGCACGGATGGTGCCCCCATTGACGCCTGGGAGTTGGCCCACCGGGAGTTCCACAACACCTTGATCAGCGCTTCGCGCATGCCGCTGTTGTTGAAAATGTGCGGCACCCTGCACGACTTGTCGGATCGTTATCGCCGCATCCTGCTGCGTACCCGATCTTTTGATGGTGGTGTGGACGAGGAGCATCGCCGCATCATGGATGCGGCGTTGGCGCGCAATACGGAAAAGGCTACGGAACTCCTGAAGCAGCACGTGGAACGCACTGCCGCCAACGTGCTGGTGCTGCTGCGTCAGCGGGTGGAAGAAGAAAGCGCCGAAAAGAAAGCCGCGCAAGGGCGGGTCGGCAAAGCCGTCCGCCGCTGACACTGCGCCAGGCTTAGACCGCGAGCCGCGAGAGCAGTCCGATCAGTTGCTGGGATTCCTCTTTGCTTAAGGCCTTGGCGATCCGGCTTTCATGTTTTTTCACCAGGGCCTTCGAGGCCTCCAGCACCTTGATGCCTTCTTCGCTCAGAAACAGGTGATTGTTGCGCCGGTCCGTGGTTGAGGACTGGCGGGACAGTAGCCCCTTTTTCTCCAGCTTGTCCAGAAGGGGTACCACCGAAGAACGGTCGAGCATGATGGCCGCCGCCAGTTTGGATTGCGTCAGGCCGGGATTCTGGCGCAGCACCTCCATCACCGAGAAGCCCGCCGGCGTCAGCCCAAGTTCGCCAACGCCATCCTCAAAGTCCTTGAAGACGCGAATCTGCGCAATGCGCAGATGGAAGCCGATCAGGCCGTCCAAGGCTCCCATGGAAACATTCTTTTTGGCGTGACTGGGCATTCGGGTATGTACAAGGTTCGGGCTGGAAACCGCGAGACTACCATTATAAAAATAATTTTTGCCCATACTAATAGACTTCAAACAGGTTTGTATCAAACATTTTAGGTTTACATACTATAATCAATTCCAGGTCGGTAAGACGATCCCTGAAATCCATAAACAGGGGCGGCCCGTGCCTCGCGCAACATCCACCAAATCCATGTGAATAAATGAAGGAGGAGCACAATGAAGGTTCACAAGCTTGCTTTGGCCCTTTCCCTGGCCGCCCTGTCGGCGCCGGTGCTGGCCGACATCACCATCGGTGTCACAGTTGCCGCCACCGGCCCCGCTGCCGCATTGGGAGCGCCGCAAAAGAACACCGCAGCCTTGTTCCCCACCACCATCGGCGGAGAGAAGATCAACTGGGTCGTGCTGGACGACGGCACCGATCCCACCAACGCGGCGAAGAACGCCAACAAGTTCGTCAGCGAGGACAAAGCGGATGTGATCGTCGGCTCCTCCACGGTGGCGGCGACGAACGCGGTGGTTGAGGTGGCCAATACTTCCAAGACCCCCCTGATATCCTTGGCGCCCATCGACTTGTCCCCGGAAAAGGGCACTTGGGTGTTCCGCATGCCCCAGCACAATTCCCTGATGGCGAAGGCAGTGGTCGACCACATGGCGGCCAATAAGGTGAAAACCGTCGGCTTCATCGGCTTTGCCGATCCCTATGGCGATAGCTGGCTCAAGGAACTGACCGCTGCGGCGCAGGCCGCTGGCATTCAGATCGTGGCCACCGAGCGCTACAACCGTGCCGACACGTCGGTGACCGGCCAAGCCGTCAAGCTGTTGGCTGCCAAGCCCGACGCGGTGTTCATCGCCGGCTCCGGCTCCCCGGCCGTGCTGCCGCAGACCACCCTGGTGGAGCGGGGCTACCGTGGTTCCATCTATCAGTCCCACGGCGCGGTGGGTAAGGACCCCTTGCGTGTAGGCGGCAAGGCCATGGAAGGCAGCTTTGCCGTTGCTGGCCCCTTGCTGGTGTGGGACCAACTGCCGGATAGCCACCCTTCCAAGAAGGCCGGCGCCGACTATGACAAGAAATATGAAGCGAAGTATGGCGACGGCTCCATGGTGCCCCAGGGCGGCCACATTTGGGATGCTTACGCTGTCATCTCACGGGCTGTGCCCGTGGCCTTGAAAAAGGCGAAGCCCGGTACCCCCGAGTTCCGTTCGGCCATGCGCGACGCCATCGAAAATGAGAAGGATGTGGTGGGCGTGCATGGTGTCTTCAACATGACGCCCAGCGATCATTTCGGTCTTGATGCCCGTGGCCGCGTGATCGTCAAAGTGGAAAACGGCCAGTACAAGCTGGTCAAGTAAAGCAGGATAAGGAGGGGAATTCCATGAGCCAGGTAGTGCGGGATGTGGCCCGGATGTTCGCGGAGCCGTCGGTATTGATAGAAAAGCGGACGGATGGTTCCCGCATACTGCGCTCAGGGGTTGCCCTCCCTGAAACCTATAGTCGTTGCATGGGGGAATGGCTGGTCCAGTGGGCCAGCCAGAAACCCGACCAGGTGTTCCTGGCGGAAAGAGGTTTGGACGGTGCGTGGGAGAAACTGACTTACGCAGAAGCGCACCGGCAGGTACGCCGTATCAGTAGCTGGTTGCTCGGACAGAATCTGTCAGCCCAGCGGCCGGTGGTCGTCTTGTCGGAAAACGGAATCGAACATGCCTTGTTGTCCCTGGCCGCCATGTATGTGGGTGTGCCGGTGTGCAGCATCTCCACCGGCTATTCCTTGGCGTCCAAGGACCATCTCAAGCTGAAGGCGAACATCGAGCTGATGCGTCCCGGCGTCATTTACGCCGATAACATTTCCCGCTTCGACGCCGCGCTGAAATCCATTGCTTCGTTGCACGATGGCGTGATTGTTGCGGGCAGCCGCGGCGCGGCATTGCCCGGCACCACCACCTTCACCACCTTGTTGGCAAAGGAAGATAGCGCCGCCGTGGATCGGGCTTTCAATGCCATCGACCACGACACCATCGCCAAATTCATTTTCACCTCGGGTTCCGTCGGCGCACCCAAGGCTGTGACCATCACCCAGCGCATGCTGTGCTCCAACATGGCCATGAAGGACAAGATCTGGCCCTTCCTGCTGGAGACGCCGCCGGTGATCCTGGATTGGCTGCCCTGGAGCCACGTCTTCGGCGGCAACCACAATTTCAATCTGGTGCTGCATTTCGGCGGCACCCTGTACATCGACGAAGGCAAGCCCACCCCGGCGGGCCTGGACAAGACCCTGCGCAACCTGAAAGAGGTGTCTCCCAGTATTTATTTCAGCGTGCCCCTGGGGTACGACATGCTGGTTCCGGCCTTGCGCAGCGACGCAGCCTTGCGCAAAAGCTTCTTCTCCCGTCTGCAACTGATTTTCTATGCTGGCGCGGCCCTGCCTCAGCACCTTTGGGATGAATTGGAGCGCCTGGCCGAGGCGGAAGTCGGTACCAAGGTGTTGATGGTCTCCTCCTGGGGTTCCACCGAAACCGCGCCGGCTTGCACCGATTGTCATTTCGAAGTGGCCAAGTCCGGCACCATCGGTGTCCCCGTCCCCGGCACCGAACTCAAGCTGGTGCCTTCCGCCGACAAGTTGGAAGTGCGGGTGCGCGGCCCCAACGTCACGCCGGGTTATTGGAAGCAGCCGGATATCACCGCCAAGTCCTTTGACGACGAAGGCTTCTACATGATCGGCGACGCCGTTGAGTTCGTCGATGAGGCTCGCCCCGAGTTGGGCCTGCTGTTCGACGGCCGCGTCGGCGAGGATTTCAAGCTGCTTTCCGGCACCTGGATCCACGTCGGCACGGTGCGTGTGGCCGGCATTGACGCCATGAGCCCGGTGGCCCAGGACATCGTGGTCACCGGCCACGACCGGGATGAAATCTGCTTCCTGATTTTCCCTAACGTACCAGAATGCCGCACCCTGTGTCCTGACTTGGCAGCCGACGCGCCGGTATCGCAAGTACTGGCGCATCCCGCCGTGGTGGACCGGGTCAAGCAGGGTTTTGCCGCCCTGGCCAAGGGGGCGAGTTCGACCAAGGTCCGCCGTGCCATCCTCCTGGCCGAACCGCCTTCCGCCGAATATGGCGAAATTACCGAAAAGGGTTACCTGAACCAGCGCATGGTGCTCAACCGTCGCGCTGACCTGGTGGCCAAGCTATACACCGCCGGTGCTCAGCCCGGCGTCATCTGTCTGGAATAAGGAAATGCAATGACTGCATCCGCGAACGAACAACTGGTCGTCACCTCCTTCAAGGAGAGCATCTACACCATCACCCTGAACCGGCCCGCCAAGCGCAATGCCGTCAGCGACCGCTTGCTGATCGCCCTGGACAAGGCCTTCGATGCCACGCCGGAAGACACCCGGGTCATCATCCTCGCCGGTGAGGGCGACCACTTCTGCGCCGGTCTCGACCTGGCCGAGCACCAGCACCGGGATCCCTTCGGCGTGATGAAGCATTCCCAGTGGTGGCACCGCATCTTCCACCGTATCCAGTTCGGCGGCATTCCCGTCGTGGCTGCTCTCCATGGGGCCGTTATCGGCGGCGGCCTGGAACTGGCTTCGGCCACCCACGTCCGCGTGGCGGAACCCAGCACCATCTTCCAGTTGCCGGAGGGTCGTCACGGCATCTTCGTCGGCGGCGGCGCGTCGGTGCGCGTGGCCAAGATCATCGGCCCTGGCCGCATGGCGGAAATGATGCTCACCGGCCGCATCTACAACGCCGAAGACGGCTATCGCCTGGGCCTGGCCCACTATCTGGTGGAAAAGGGCGAAGGCTTGAACAAGGCCTGGGAACTGGCCAAGCGCATCAGCGAAAACGCCCCCATGTCCAATTGGGCCATGTCCACCGCCATCGCCCGCATCGACAATATGGCCAGCGACGACGGCTTCTACACCGAATCCCTCACCGCCGCTTTGACCCAGACCAGCCCGGAAGTGGCCGAACGCATCGGCGGCTTCCTCAAGCGCAAGGGCAAGGGCCCGCAGACTTGATCCATAGCCAACCTCTTTAAACACAGAGAACACGGAGCCACAGAGCGCACAGAAGGAAGACATAAGTTCGGTTTTAGCGACGACTTGTTTTTCTCCGTGTCCTCTATGTCCCTGTGCCCTCTGTGTCAAAGGCGGTTGTTTTGCCTGTCCGGAAAATAAGGAGAACAGCATGCAGTTTGAAAAAAACACCTTCATCGTTACCGGCGGTGCTTCCGGCTTGGGCGAAGCCACGGTGCGCAGCCTCCACGGCCTCGGGGCCAATGTGGTGATCGCCGACATGAATGCCGAGCGCGGCAACGCCATTGCCGCCGAACTGGGCGCCCGCATCGCCTTCCAGGCGACCGACATCAGCAATGAAGAGGCGGCGAAAGCCTGCGTCGATGCCGCAGTTGCCAAGTTCGGCGGACTACACGGCCTGATCAATTGCGCCGGCATCGGCCCGGCGGAAAAGATCCTGGGCAAGGAAGGCCCCCATAAGTTGTCCACCTTCAGTCGCGCCATCAACGTGAACCTGGTGGGCTCTTTCAACATGATCCGCTTTGCGGCGGACGTGATGAGCAAACAGGCGCCCAATGCCGGCGGCGAGCGCGGCGTGATCGTGAACACCGCTTCTGTTGCTGCCTACGATGGCCAGATCGGCCAAGCCGCCTATGCCGCCTCAAAAGCCGGCGTGGTGGGCATGACCCTGCCCGTTGCCCGCGAACTGGCCCGATATGGCATCCGCGTCTGCACCATCGCCCCCGGCCTGTTCCTGACCCCCTTGATGCACACCCTGCCCCAGGACATCCAGGATTCCCTTGCCGCTTCCGTGCCCTTCCCCTCGCGCCTGGGCCGCCCCGACGAGTATGCCGCCCTGGTCAAGCACATTGTCGAGAACGAAATGCTCAATGGCGAAACCATCCGCCTCGACGGCGCCATTCGTCTGGCCCCGCGTTAAGCCAGCAGCAAAGCAACCGCTTTCAACACAGAAAACAAGGAGGCACAGAGAGCACAGAGGAAAAACACGGATGTGGTCTCGTTGCTGTGCCTTTGGCTTTCTCCGTGTCCCCTGTGTCTCTGTGCCCTCTGTGTTGAAAGCGGTTAACCGGTTATCAATTTGGAGCACCCCATGAGCGACTACATCGCCCCCCTGCGCGACATGCAATTCATCCTCAAGGAACTGGCCGGCCTCGACGCCATCGGCCAGTTGCCCGGTTGCGAAGAAGCCAGTCCGGACCTGGTGGATGCCATTCTGGAAGAAGCCGGCAAGTTCGGCGCCGGGGTGCTGGCGCCCATCAATCAGCAGGGCGACGTTCAGGGCTGCACATTCGACAATGGCAAGGTGAACTGCCCCGATGGCTGGCAGGAAGCCTACGACCAGTTCCGCGAGTCCGGTTGGATCGGTCTTTCCTTGCCGCCGGAATTCGGCGGCCAGGGCTTGCCCAAGCTGGTATCCACCCCGGTGTGGGAAATGTGGGTGTCCACCAACATGGCGTTTTCCATGCTGCCCCAACTCAACGTGGGCCAGGCCGAAGCCCTGCTGACCGCCGCCAGCGACGAACTCAAGCAGACCTATTTGCACAAGGTGGTCAGCGGCGAGTGGGGCAGCACCATGAATTTGACCGAACCCCAGGCCGGTTCCGACTTGGCGGCGACCCGTACCCGGGCGGAACCCCGGGCTGACGGCAGCTACCGCTTGTTCGGCCAGAAGATATTCATCTCCTACGGCGAGCACGAGATCACCGAGAACATCGTGCACCTGGTGCTGGCCCGCTTGCCGGACGCGCCCGCCGGCGTCAAGGGCATTTCCCTGTTCGTGGTGCCCAAATATCTGGTGAACCCAGACGGCAGCCTGGGAGCGAGGAACGACGTGCGCTGCATTTCCATCGAACACAAGATGGGCATCCACGGTAGCCCCACCTGCACCATGAGCTACGGCGACGAAGGCGGCGCCATCGGCCATCTGGTGGGCGAACCCAATCGTGGGTTGGAGTACATGTTCATCATGATGAACGAGGCCCGCTTCGGTGTCGGTGTCCAGGGCTTGGGCTTGGCGGAGCGTGCTTACCAGCAGGCCCTGGCCTACGCCCGGGAGCGGGTGCAGGGGCGCAATGCGGTCACAGGAGAAAGCGGCCAGCCCATCGTCCACCATCCCGATGTGAAGCGCATGCTGCTCACCATGAAGGCCCGCATCCTGGCCATGCGTAGCCTGCTCTACACGGCGGCGGGTTGGTTCGACCAGGCTCATCACAGTACCGATCAGGCGGCGGCAGACAAGTACCGCCGCTTCATCGATTTGCTGATGCCCATCGCCAAGGGGTGGAGCACCGAAGTGGGCAATGATGTCTGCGACGATGCCATCCAGGTGTTCGGCGGCATGGGTTTCGTGGAAGAAACCGGCATTGCCCAGCCTTTCCGCGATGCGCGGATCATCACCATTTACGAAGGCACTACCGGTATCCAGGCCAACGATCTGGTGGGGCGCAAGATTCTGCGGGAAAACGGTGCCACCCTGCGCGAAGTGCTGGTGGACATCCGGGCGGTGGCGGCCGAACTTAGGGCAGACAGCGAACTGGCGGCGTTGGGGGCAGTGCTCGAGGCCGACGCTTCCGACCTGGAGGCTTCCCTTGACTGGTTGCTGGCCAACGGCAGGGAGCGCCTCGACCAGGTGTTGGCCGGGGCGGTGCCCTTCCTGCATCAATTGGGCACGGTTTGCGGCAGTTGGCAGATGGGTCGGCTGGCCTTGGCTGCACGGCGCTTGCAGGCCGGCGGGGATGCTTCGCCTTATCTGGCCGGCTTGTTGTCCGTCGTCCGCGTCTGGTTCGGCCAGCTGGCTCCCCAGGCTGGTGCTTTGGCCAGGGTGGTGCAGAATGGGGGTGACGCCATTGCAGAAGGAGTTGATGCAGCTTTTTGACAAGACTGTTAAACTTCAAGTCTTATATAAGACCTGACGATAGTAATAGCGCTGTCGATAACAAGGTCCGCATCAATAAGGCAAACGAGGAGGTTGGCCATGAGTGCGACAGGCAATGGGCAGGTTCCTGCCTTCAAGAGAATGCTGTTCCCGGTTTCCCTGGCCCTGCTGGTCGGATTGGGTGCCTTGGCGGTCGCCTGGGTGGCCGGTGCCAAGTTGGATTGGCCGGCGGTGGGGGCGGCGGCGGTTCTTGCTGTGATCGTCTCTCTGGTGGCGAATACACACTACCGCCTTGCGCTGACCGGCCCGCGGGATCGTCTGGCGCAATCCATCCGTGCCACTTACGCCGATGGCGACCTGACCCGTCGGGCACCGGTGGAAGGTTCCCTGGGACCCGTGGCCGAGGAATACAACAAACTCATGTTTGCCCTGCAAGGCATCATTGGCCGGGTGATTTTCAATTCGCGCCAGGTGGAAGCCGTCGCGAAGAAACTGATCGGTGAAGCCAAGAATACCGTTGCCGGTTCCGAGCAGCAGAATGGTGCCGCTGCTTCCGCCGCGGATGCGGCTACCGACATGGCCAATGGGGTTGCCGATGTGGCGCATAACACGGAGCAAACTGCCCGTATCGCCGAGGAGGCCCGCGGCCATTCTTCCCGCGGGGCGGCCATCGTGCAGCAGGCTTCGGCGGAAATTCAGCGCCTGGCCCAGTCGGTGGAAAATTCCGCCAGCGTGGTGTCGGCCTTGGGAGAACGCTCTGAGGCGATTTCCGCCATCGTTCAGACCATTCATGAAATCGCCGACCAGACCAACCTCCTGGCGCTGAATGCCGCCATCGAAGCGGCCCGGGCCGGCGAGCAGGGCCGCGGTTTCGCCGTGGTGGCGGACGAGGTGCGCAAACTGGCGGAGCGGACCACTACCGCCACATCAGAAATCGGCGCCATGATTTCCGCCATCCAGAGCGAAACCCAGAGCGCTATCGCCACCATCCGTGAAGGTTCGGTACAGGCCCGCCATGGCGCCGCACTGACCGAGCAGGCGGCGGAAGCGCTGACCGAAATCAATCGCGGCGCCGAGGACACCCTGTCCAAGGTGCGCACCATTGCAGGCACCATGAGCGGTCAAAGCCAACAGGCCCATCACATCGCCCAGCAAGCCAACGACATCATCGCCTTAGCTGATCGCAATGCTCGGGGGGCCCGGGATACCTTGTCCGAAGCCAGCCAACTTGACGTGCTGGCCACCAACCTGGATGAGATCGGCCAAGTGTTCAAACTCGGGGCCGCTGGTGAAGCTGCGCTGCGCGCCCACGCCGCCATGCCCGATGCTGTTCAGGCCATGGCCAGGGACGTCGCCCGGGTGTTGGAACAGGCGGTGGATAGCCGCCAGATCAACCTGGACGATTTGTTTGACAGCAACTATGTGCCGATCCCGAACACCCGGCCGCAGAAATACCACACCAAATACGACAGCCTCACCGACCGGATTTTCCCGCCGGTGCAGGAGGCTTGGCTGGAAAAGATCCAAGGTTGCATCTTCGCTTTGTGCACCGATATCAACGCCTATGCACCCACCCATAACAAGCGGTTTTCAGACCCGCCCACGGGGGATGAAAAGGTGGATATGGTCAAGAGCCGCAGCAAGCGACTCTACAGCGACAATCCCACCCTCAAACGGGCCAGCGCCAACACCCTGCCTTATCTGGCGCAGACCTACCGCCGGGACACCGGCGAGGTCATGCACTGCATCTCGGCCCCCATCTATGTCAAGGGCCGCCACTGGGGCTCCGTGAACCTCGGTTACCTGACCTGAGTCTCCGATTCCGGCAGTCCCGCCAGGATGTCTTGAGTCACCGCCTCCAGCTCTCCCCGCAGCCAGCGATGGGCGGGGTCGACCTGATGGCGGCGGTGCCAGACCATGTACATGGGCAGCTCGGGATATTTGAAGGGTAGTTTGACCCGGGCGAAATTCGCCATCAGGCCCATATGCAGTAACCCTGGCAGACTGGCCAGGAGATCGCTGCCGCGCAGGAAGGTAGCTACCCCGGCGAAGCTGGACACCGTCACCGCCATGGGCCGCTTGATCCCCATGGCTTCCACCGCCCGATCGAATTCCAGGCGTTCATTGCGTTCGTAGGTGACCATGATGTGGCGGGCCTGTTCGTAGTCCGCCAACGTGGCCGGCGCCTGGCGCACCGAGGCGTCGTAAAAGCAGGCGTAGCGGTCCCGCAGCAGGCGTTTTTGCAGGATGTCCGTGCCTTCCGGCGGACGTGGCGTGATGATCAGGTCGCAACGGCGCTCCCGCAGGATTTCCGCACTGGGCACCCCTGACGGCACCACCCGCAGCCGCAACTCCCTGACCTGGGCGCTCACCCGTTGGTGGAAGGCGGGCAGCAGCAAGTCCCGTTGGAAATCGTTGGCGGCCACCGTGAGATCAAGTGTCGCCACGGCGGGGTCGAAGCTGGCGCCGGCCGACAGGGTCTTCATGTCTTCCAGCAGTTGCCGGGCCTGGGGCGCCAGCGCGTGCGCGTGGGCGGTGGCGACGATGCCTCGACCGGATTTGACGAACAAGGGGTCGTGCAGGATGGCCCGCAACTTGTCTAGGGTGTGGCTCACTGCCGATTGGGTCACCCCCAGCCGTTCTGCCGCAGCGGTGACGGAACCTTCTTCCAGCACGGCCAGAAAAGTCGAGAGGGCTCGTCCATCCATGGACAAGTAATCGAAATCGCTCATGGAACTAATGATAAATCATCTGTTTATTCGTTTCATAGGGACAGGCACACTGCACTTGTGGTTTTACAAATCAACCAACGGATGCGAGGAGAACAGACTGTGAGCGAATACAAGGAACCAATTCTGGACGTGGCCCACCTGGGCCGTATGGAACTGTTGACCCCGAAGCTGGACCGCAGCCTGTGGTATTTC
>RXJP01000001.1:12822-49380 GCA_003963315.1 Rhodocyclaceae bacterium
AGCTGACCGCCGCCAACCAGGCCGGCCCCGGCGCCATTTCCTGGCGTTGCGTGAGCCCCCAGGCCCTGGAGCGCCGGGTCAAGGAAATCGAGGCCGCCGGTCTGGGCATCGGTTGGAAGGAAGGCGATTGCGGCCGCGGCAAGTTCTACCAATTCCGTGATCCCGATGGCCACAAGATGGACATCTACTTCGAGGAAGAGAAGTACCGCGCCCCCGATCATCTGCGCTCCACCCTGAAGAACCTGCCCCAACGCTTCACCGCCCGGGGCGCCAATGTACGCCGTATCGACCACCTGGCCTTGTGCGCCAAGGACGTGAGCGCCAACCGCGAGTTCGCCATGGACGTCCTTGGCTTCCGTCTGCGGGAGCAGGTGATCTTCAACAAAGGCCAGACCGAAATCGGTTCCTGGATGAGCCTGGGCCAAATCCACCACGAAATGGCCTATGTGCTGGACGTCAAGGGCGCCCAGGGCCGCATGCACCACATGTCGTTCTGGATCGACAACCGGGAAGATGTGCTGCGCGCCGCCGACATCCTGGCCGAGAACAACATCTTCATCGAGGCCGGCCCCTCCAAGCACAACAACTCCCAGGCCTTCTACCTCTATTCCTATGAGCCGGGCGGCAACCGCATCGAGATCTATTCGGGCAGCTTCATCGTCACCGCCCCGGACTTCGAAACCGTGACCTGGAACGAGGAAGAGCGGGGTACCGGCGTCTATTGGGGCGGCGCCCTGCCGGCCAGCTTCCTCAACTACTGCACGCCGGACATTGATGTGCCGGTGCCCGCCGAGAACGAGAAAGTGCCCGTTTTCGATCCCAGCTGAAGACCGTTGGCAGCGTTGTCCAAGCCCCCGCCAGCCGGGGGCTTTTCACATGTATTGAAGCTACAATCCAAAAAAATCGATTATTTCTTCCCCCTTCAGGAAAATCGCCATGCCCATCGCCCAGATCAATATGCTCGAAGGCCGTACCGACGACCAGAAACGCATCCTCATCGCCAAGGTCACCGACGCCATCCAGGAAGCCCTCAACGCGCCGCGCTCCAGCATTCGTGTCCTGCTCAACGAATTGCCCAAGACCCAGTGGGGTATCGAGGGCGTGACCGTGGCGGATAGGGAAGCCGCAACGAAACAATAATTTTGTAGTAGCCAGGAAACAAGCGGCCGGCGCAGTGTGCTGCGGCGCTTTGGCGCCCATGCCGCCGATGCTAAACTTCCGCTTCTGTCGCCGCGCAATGCCCTGTGCGGTGACCACCACCAAATCTCAGGAGTCACCATGATTCAGGGTTCCATCGTTGCCATCATCACCCCCATGGCCGAGGACGGCAGTCTCGATCTCGCTGCCATGCGTTCCCTGGTGGATTGGCACGTCGCGGAAGGCACCGATGGCATTGTCGTCGTCGGCACCACGGGCGAATCGCCCACGGTGAATGTGGAAGAGCACTGCACCCTGATCGAAACTGTGGTCAAACAGGTCAATGGCCGCATCCCGGTGATCGCCGGCACCGGCGCCAACTCCACCGCCGAAGCCATCGAACTGGCCCATTTCGCCAAGAAGGCCGGCGCCGATGCCCACCTGTCCGTGGTGCCCTACTACAACAAGCCCACCCAAGAGGGGCAGTACCGCCATTTCAAGGCTATTGCCGAAGCGGTGGAACTGCCCATGATTCTTTACAACGTGCCCGGCCGTACCGTGGCGGATTTGCACAACGACACCACGATCCGCCTCGCCTCCGTACCCAACATCATCGGCATCAAGGACGCCACCGGCGACATCAACCGGGGTAGCGACCTCCTACTGCGGGCCCCGGCCGAATTCGCCGTGTATAGCGGTGACGATCCCACCGCCGCCGCCCTGATGTTGTTCGGCGGTAAGGGCTGCATCTCCATCACTGCCAACATCGCGCCTAAGCTGATGCATGAAATGTGCGCCGCCGCCATCGCCCGCGAGACGGACAAGGCCGTGCAGTTCAATTTCAAGCTGCTGCCCCTGCACCGTGCCGTGCTGGCCGAGCCCAACCCGATTCCCGCCAAGTGGGCGCTGAACAAGATGGGTAAGATTCCCGCAGGCATCCGCCTGCCCCTGGTGCCCATGACCGATGCCAGCGTCGGTAACGTCACTGCGGCCCTGGCCCAGGCCGGCATCAAGCTCTGAGTACGGCCTGCCATCCAAGGAAAAACGCCCGGTTGATGCCGGGCGTTTTTGTTTCTGGCGGTAGGACTGGGTTGCCTTACTTCTCGACGAAAGCCCGCTCGATCACATAGTCGCCCGGCGTGCCGATGCGGGGCGAGACAACGAAGCCGCGGCGGTCAAGCAGGGCGCAACTGTCTTCCAGCATGGCCGGGCTGCCGCAGATCATCACCCGATCCACGGCCGGATCCAGGGGGGGCAGGCCGATGTCGGCGAACAGCTTGCCGCTCTCGATCAGATCCGTCAGTCGCCCCTGGTTGCGGAAGGGCTCCCGGGTGACCGTGGGGTAGTAGATCAGCTTGCGCTTGACGTCATCGCCGAAGAATTCGTTCTGCGGCAAATGGTCCTGGATGTAGTCGGCGTAGGCCACTTCGCTCACGGTGCGGGTGCCGTGGATCAGCACGATCTTGTCGAAGCGTTCGTAGGCTTCCGGATCCTGGATCACACTCATGAACGGGGCGAGGCCGGTGCCGGTGGCGAACAGATAAAGATGCTTGCCCGGCTTCAGGTCATGCAGCACCAGGGTGCCTGTCGGCTTGCGGCTGACCTTGATCTGCTGTCCCGGTTGCAGATGCTGCAGGCGGGAAGTGAGCGGGCCGTTGGGCACCTTGATGCTGAAGAACTCCAGATGCTCCTCATAGTTGGGGCTGGCGATGCTGTAGGCCCGCAGCAGGGGGCGGCCTTCCACTTCCAAGCCTATCATGACGAATTGGCCGTTTTCAAAGCGCAGGCCCTGGTCGCGGGTGGTGCGGAAGCTGAACAGGCTGTCGTTCCAGTGGTGGACGCTGAGGACGGTTTCGGTGTTGAGATTGCTCATGGCGGAATTTCACGTGGCCTGATGGAATGAACGAATTGTAGGAATTCGCCACTTATCCGTAAAATGGGTAATTATGATTTAATTATTCGGTTAAATAGATATGAGGTTCAGTCTACGCCAAGCCGAGATTTTCGCTTCGGTGGCCCGCCTGGGGAGTGTCACCAAGGCGGCGGACGCCCTGTCGCTTTCCCAGTCCGCCGCCAGCACAGCCCTGGCCGAGTTCGAGCGACTCTATGATTGCCGCCTGTTCGACCGCATCGGCAAGGCCCTTCGCCTCAATACCCAGGGGGAGCAATTGCTGCCCAAAGTGGTGGAATTGCTGGACCGGGCGGCGGAGGTGGAAGACATGCTGGCCGGCCGTGCCGGGCTGGGACCGTTGCATATCGGGGCGACCCTGACCATAGGCAACTATCTGGCGGCCCTGATTGTCGCCGATCTGCTGCACAAGCATGGCGAGGCCCGTATCCAGCTGACGGTGCACAACACCGCCACCATCGTTGAGCAGGTGGCCGGCTACAGTCTCGATATCGGTCTGGTGGAGGGCGCCTGCCATCACCCGGATCTACATGTGGAACCTTGGGTGGACGATGAGTTGGTGGTGTTTTGTGCGCCGAGTCATCCCTTCGCCCGCAAACGCAAGGTGGACCTCCAAGCCCTCATGGCCGAACCCTGGTTGTTGCGGGAGCGGGGCTCCGGTACTCGCGAGGTGTTCGACCAGGCAGTGCATCGCCTGGGCCTGGAACCAGTGGTCCGGCTGGAGTTGGAGCATACCGAGGCCATCAAACGCGCCGTCGAGTCAGGCTTGGGGATAGGCTGCATCTCCCGCTTGGCCTTGCGCGAGGCCTTCCGTCGCGGCAGTCTGGTACCCTTGAAGACGCCGGAACTGGAACTGCGCCGCCGCTTCCAGTTCGTCTGGCACAAAGACAAGTACCACACCGCCACCCTGCGCGCCTTCCTTGCCGCCTGCCGTGCCATGACCGCCGGTGTGACCCGCAGCGACGAAATTCCCTTGCCTTACATTCCTTGATGCCATGGCACCTCATTGCACCTACCAGTTACTGATTGAGGTCGTGCGGCCGCTGACCGTGCCGGTGGGGCGCTTCGGGCCATGCCGCTTCGCGGCTGGGCGCTATGTTTACACCGGGTCCGCAAAACGCAATTTCGAAGCCCGCATCACCCGCCATCTGGGGCGGGAGAAGAAGCTGCGCTGGCACATCGACTACCTGCTGGCCGCAGCCGGGGTTGCCGTTGTCGGTGTGCGCCGCTATGGTGAGGAGGAGTGCGACATCAACCAACGCATGCCCGGCGCCATTGCTGTTCCCGGCTTCGGCGCCAGCGATTGCCGTCACGGATGCGGCGGCCATCTCAAGTATCTGGGAAAATAACGCCATGACTCTGACCGAACTCCGCTATATCGTCGCCCTGGCAAGGGAAAAACATTTCGGCCGCGCCGCGGATAAATGCGCCGTGTCCCAGCCCACCCTGTCCGTTGCCGTGAAAAAACTGGAAGACGAATTGGGTATTGCCCTCTTCGAACGGGCGCCCAATGAGGTGAGGGTCACCGAGATCGGCGACCGCATTGTCGTGCAGGCGGAAAAGGTGCTGGCCGAGGCTTCCCGGGTGGCCGAACTGGCCGCCGCCGGCAAGGACCCCCTGGCCGGCCCCTTGCGCTTGGGCTGCATCTACACCATCGGCCCTTATCTGTTGCCGCGCCTGGTGCCGCTGCTCAAGGAAAGCGCGCCCACCATGCCTCTCTTCATTGAGGAGAACTTCACCCATCGCCTGCTGGAGAAGGTGAAGAGCGGCGAGCTGGACATCGCTGTACTGGCCTTGCCCATCGACGAGCCGGGCCTCGTGGCCCAGCCTGTTTATGACGAACAGTTGCGGGTGCTGCTCCCCGTGGGCCATGAGCTGACCAAGCTGAAGGCCATCGAACCGGCCGTGCTGCTCGAGACCCAGCTGCTCATGCTCGGGCCGGGCAACTGCTTCCGCGACCAGGTGCTGGATTTGTGTACCCGGGCCAGCAACGAAGCCGGCCAATCCTCCCATATCCTGGAAGGCAGTTCCCTGGAAACGATCCGCCACATGGTGGCCTCTGGTGTTGGCGTCACCGTCATGCCGGCTTCCGCCGTGGACGGCATTACCGCGCGGGATCCGCTGCTGCGGGTGCGCCCTTTCACCGATCCAACGCCTACCCGTCGGGTCGGTTTGGTGTGGCGCGCCAGCTATCCCCGGCACAAGGCCATCGACGTGGTGCGCCGCGCCCTGCTCGATTGCAAACTGCCGGGAACCAAACAAGCGAAATAGGAAAGTGCTATCCAGACAATTTAATTAATTGTCTGGATCAATTGCATGGGCAAGGCCACAATGCGAAGCGTCAGCAGTACTTATCGACGCAACTTCATACAAGGAGACGCATGATGGCTACCCAAACCGAATCGATCACCATCAAGAACATCGAATCCGCCTTTGCCGGCGAGTCGATGGCCCACATCAAGTATCGCTACTTCGCCAAGCTCTGCCGCGCCGCTGGTGACGAGGCCACCGCCAAGGTATTCGAGGAAACCGCCGACCAGGAAGTAATGCACGCCTTCGGCCACCTCGACCTGCTCTATCCCGCCGCCGGGATGAACCCCGCCCGCTGCCTGGAAATGGCCATTGCCGGCGAGACTTACGAATACACCGAGATGTATCCCTCCTTCCGCCATGCGGCAGAAGAAGAAGGGCGCAGCGACGCGGTGAAGGAAATCGACGAGCAGATCGCCGAATCCAAGGAACACGCGGCTCTGTTCTCAGCCACCTTGGCCAAGGCCGCTAAGCGCTTTGCCGCCCTGGCCAAGGTGGAGGAGCGGCATGCCGGTCACTACAAGGACCAGCTCGCCAAAGTGACCGCTTGAATATCCGATAACCAGACGACCAACCCAATTGAATTGAAACTAGGAGAAACGACCATGAAAACCTGGATGTGTGTGGTGTGCGGTTATATCTACGATGAAGCCAAGGGCGATCCCGAGCACGGCATTGCGGCCGGAACCCGCTGGGAAGACGTACCCGACGATTGGTCCTGCCCCGATTGCGGCGTGGCCAAGGGCGACTTCGAAATGGTGACGGTTTAAGAAGGTTGGAGAGGCCATCATGGAACGCAGCGATATTCTGATCGTCGGGGCCGGACTCGCCGCCATCACCTTGATGCGCGAGTTGCGTAAGCGGGATGCCGCCGTGGGCATCACTCTGGTCACTGCGGATGATGGCCATTTCTACTCCAAGCCCATGCTGTCCAATGGCTTGGCGACGAGCAAGACTGCTGCCAGCCTGGTGATGACCCAGCGCGATGCGCTGGCTACCCAGTTGAACCTGGCTATCCTGCCCCGTACCCGGGTCACTGCTGTTGATACGGGGGGACACCGGGTGCTGACGGATCAGGGAGCCTTGGTCTATGGTCGATTGGTACTCGCGTTGGGGGCCCACCCTATCCGCTTGCCTATCGAGGGAGAAGGCGCTGCCGATGTGTTGTCCATCAACCATCTGGATGACTACGCCATTTACCGGGAGCAGTTGGCGGACAAGCAACGGGTCGCCCTGTTGGGCGCCGGCCTGATCGGCTGCGAGTTTGCCAATGACCTGCGCACCGTGGGCAAAGAGGTGGATGTGTTCGATATTGCGCCCCAGCCTTTGGGTCGCCTGCTGCCGGATATTGCGGGCAAGGCCTATCGTTTGGGATTGGAAGCCGCTGGCGTTCGTTTCCATTTCGGCACCAGCGTCCAACGCATTGAGCGGGGCGCCTCGGGCTATCGCCTTCATGACGGTACTGGTGCCATCACCGAAACGGACCTGGTGGTTTCCGCGGTGGGTTTGAAGCCCGAGACTACCTTGCCCGCTGCCGCTGGCATCAAGGTGGGGCGCGGCATCATGACCGACGGCATGCTGGCCACCAGCGCGGAGGATGTGTTTGCCCTCGGCGATTGTGCCGAAGTGGCTGGCATGGTGCTGCCCTTCGTCATGCCCATCATGCATCAGGCCAAGGCGCTGGCGGCGACCTTGTGCGGGGAGGCGACACCAGTGCGTTATCCCGCCATGCCCGTGGTGGTGAAAACCCCCGCGATGCCGGCGGTGGTATGCCCGCCCCCACCTGGGACGGTGGGTGATTGGCAGGAAACGGAGACGGACCCGGGTGTGCGGTCGCTCTATCTCAATGCCGCCGGGGATTTGCTGGGTTTTGCCCTTATCGGCAGCGAAGCCGCCAAGGAAAAGCAGGTGCTAACCGCGAGACTGAAACTCGTGTGAGCTAAACGCCGTCAGGACTTCCCTTGCCCTGACGGCGCTTCGCGATCTTGGATACCTGGATCAGTGGGAATGGGAATGGTGCATCTTGGAGGCAGGTTTGTCGTCCAGATGATTGATCTCTTCAGCGGGTTTCTGGAAAAAATAATAGAGACTGGCGGTTATGGCCGTGAGGCCCCAGAACATCAGGAAACCGACGGAATAAATGGCGATGGGGCTCCAATACACGGGCTGCCCCAGCAGATACAGCTCCTTGGGATTGATCAAGGCGAAGAACACCATTTCACCGAGCACGGCAGTGACAAACGACGGCCACAGAATGTAGATCCACTTCATCAACGCTTCCTCCGCAAAAGTTAAGAGTCCGGACATATCCGGGACGTTGCCGACGCGTGAGGCGTTCTTTTGATACTTCATGATTGAAGTAATACCCCATTCTTCCGGTGAAACGGAGGAAATGCAAGATGCAAGCAAAAAAAGACCGCGGGACGATTTTCATGGCTTTGTGCGGCGCACCGTGATACAGTCGCGCCTCCCTCGATGCCGCTACAGTCCCCGCATCGTCCCCGAAAGCGAATTTCCGCTTCTCTGGTAATACCCAACGGATTCACCGCCCGGACTGGCCTGCACACCTGCAGGTGGTCGGCTCCAGGAGCTTTTCACCTATGCATTTCACTGATCTCGGCCTTTCCGCCGGGCTTCTGCGCGCCATTGGCGAGCAGGGTTACGATACCCCCACCCCCATTCAGGCCCAAGCCATTCCCCATGTCCTCGCCGGCAGCGATCTCGAGGCCCTGGCCCAGACCGGCACCGGCAAGACCGCAGCTTTCGTGCTGCCCATCCTGCAAAAGCTCACCAGCCAAACGGACAGTCCCCTGGAACGGGTTTCCCGCAACCGTCCCCGTGCCCTGATTCTGGTGCCCACCCGCGAACTCGCCGCCCAGGTGCAGGAAAGCGTGCGCACCTACGGCAAGCACGTTGCCATCCGCAGTCTGGCCGTGTTCGGCGGCGTTGGCATGCAGCCCCAGGTGACCGTCCTGCGCCGGGGCGTGGATATTGTGGTGGCGACCCCCGGCCGCCTGCTTGACCATATCACCCAGCGCACCATTGACCTGGGCGCCGTACAAACCCTGGTGCTGGACGAAGCCGACCGCATGCTCGACATGGGCTTCATCCGCGACATCCGCAAGATCATCGAGCGCCTGCCCAAGCAGCGGCAGAACCTGATGTTCTCCGCTACCTTCGCCCCCGAAGTGCGCGAACTGGCCCATACCGTGCTGCGAAACCCGGTGCTGGTGGAAGTGGCCCGCCGCAACACCACCATCGAACTGGTGACCCAGAGCGTGATCCCGGTGGACAAGGACAAGAAGCGCGAACTGTTGCTCCATCTTTTCGAGAACCACGGCTGGCACCAGACCCTGGTGTTCACCCGCACCAAGCACGGCGCCGATGCCCTCTCCCGCAAACTGGACCAGGCCGGCATCCGTTCCGCCGCTATTCATGGCGACAAGACCCAAGGCGCCCGTACCCGCGCCTTGGCGGATTTCAAGAGCGGCAAGCTGGCAGCCCTAGTGGCCACCGACATCGCCGCCCGTGGCATCGACATCGACCAGTTGCCCCGGGTCATCAACTTCGAATTGCCCAATGTGCCGGAAGACTACGTGCACCGTATCGGCCGCACCGGCCGTGCCGGTTCCGAAGGCGAGGCCCTGTCCCTGGTTTCCCACGATGAGCGCATCCAGTTGCGCGATATCGAGCGCCTGATCAAGAAAGACCTGGACAAGAGCATCATCGTCGGCTTCGAGCCCAGCGCCAATCCCCCGCGGGAGCCGGCCAAGGCAAAACCCCAGCCTCGTCGGCAGGGATCGGGTGGCGGTAACGGTGCCCGATCCGGTGCCCCCCGCAGCGGCGCGCCAGGGGCATCCCGCAACGGTAGCGGCGCTCGTGGTCAGCGGGATGGCGCGGCTCACCACAACGGTCAACGTCATCGCTGATTGATTGAGGTAGTGGAATAAAAAACGGGAAGCCCAGGCTTCCCGTTTTTCATTGCGAAACACGCTGCTATTTCTTTGCCGCTGCGCGCTTCTTGGCGGGGGCTTTGGTCGCCTTGACGGCCTTTTCAACAGGTGCTGCCACGGCGGCTTCAGTTTCGGGTTTTGCCGCCTTGCTCTTGGCTGTTGTCTTGGCTCCGGCCTTCGGTACCCGCGCTTCGAACTCGAAACTCACCTTACCGTCGGCGCCCCGCACCAGGAAAGCGGAGAACTTGCGCTTGGTACGGGAGGAGACGAAGCCCTTGAGCAGGCTGGTACGGCCTTCGTTCAGCAGTTTCTCCATCTCGCCCCGGGCGATTTCCTGTTGCAGGATCACCTTGCCGGACCGGAAGTCGCAACTCTTGGCCGGGCCGGTGGATTTGTCGCAGATGTAGCTCATGCCATGCTCGTACACCTTGCCGTCGCATTTGGGGCATTTGCCCAGGGCTTCCTGGCCGGAGAAGTCCACCGCTTCGGCGGCGGCATCGTCGTTCTGGCCGAAATCGAATTCCGGCATCTTGTCCGCGTTGAGCTTGATGATGGCGGCGAAGGCCCGCCCCATCTTGCTGCGGAAGCCCTGCAGGGGGCCGACCACGCCCTTGGTCAGCAATTCTTCCATTTCTTCCGGCGCCCATTGGCGGCTGGCCACCACTTTCCACAGCTTGTAGTCGCAGCCCTGGCATTCGAACTTCTTGTAGCCTTCCTTGATGGCGCCGCCGCAACGGGGGCAGGGCGTCTTCAGGGTACTGAAGGCTTCGTCGGGCAGTTCGCCGTGCTTGATGCGGTCCACCAATTCCCGGGTCTTGCCGGTGATGTGGTTCATGAACTCGTCACGCCCCAGCTTGCCCTGCTCCATCAGCTTGAGTTTGTATTCCCATTCCCCGGTGAGTTCCGGTGAGCGGATTTCGTCCACCCCCAGTTTTTCCAGGGCAAAGATCAGGGAGAATGCCTTGGGCGTGGGTTGCAGTTCGCGGCCGTTGCGGTGGACATACTCTTCCGCGATCAGGCCTTCGATGGTGGCGGCGCGGGTAGCCGGGGTGCCCAGGCCGCGTTCGGACATGGCTTCCCGCAATTCCTCATCTTCCACCAGCTTGCCCGCACCTTCCATGGCGGAAAGCAGGGTCGCTTCCGAGTATCGGGGCGGCGGCTGGGTGGCCTTGCCCTTGACTTCCACATCGTTGGCCCAGACCCGTTCCTTGGGGTCCAGGGGTACCAGGCTGGGGGTTTCCTCGTCGCCTTGCGCCTCGCGTCCGTAGACGGCCAACCAGCCGGGATTGACCAGCACCTTCCCCTCGGTCTTGAAGGCTTCGCCTTCGACCCGGGTGATGCGGGTGGTGATGTTGTACTCGGCGGCGGGGAAGAAGATGCCCAGGAAGCGCTTCATCACCAAGTCGTAAAGCTTTTGTTCCGGTTCCGAAAGATTCTTCGGCACCACGCCGGTGGGAATGATGGCGAAGTGGTCCGAAATCTTGGCGTTGTTGAAGATGCGCTTGTTGGGGTGCACCCAGCCGCTCTTCAGGATGTTCGCCGCATGGCCCGCGTAGGCGGTTTCCGTCAGGTTGGCCAGGGTTTCCTTGACCGTGGGAATGTAGTCCTCGGGCAGATGCCTTGCATCGGTCCGCGGATAGGTGAGGACCTTGTGTTTTTCATATAGCGCCTGGGCCAGGCCCAGGGTGTTCTTGGCGGAAAAGCCGAAGCGGCCGTTGGCTTCCCGTTGCAGGGAGGTCAGGTCGTAGAGCATGGGGCAGGCTTCGGTCTTGGGCTTGATTTCCTCTTCCACCTCGCCGTGCTTGCCCAGGCATTTCTTGCGCACGGCCTCGGCCTTGGCTTGCTCCCACAGGCGCTCGGCCTTGGCGTGCTCGTCCTCGGCTTTCTTGAACTTCTCGTCGAACCAGCGGCCACGGTAAGTGCCGGCAACTGCCTGGAATTCGGCCTCAACTTCCCAGTAATCCCGGGAAATGAAGTGCTTGATGCGGTTTTCCCGCTCCACCAGGATGGCCAGGGTGGGGGTCTGCACCCGACCCATGGGCGTTTTGTAGAAGCCACCTTCGGCGGAGTTGAAGGCCGTCATGGCCCGGGTGCCGTTGATGCCGATCAGCCAGTCCGCTTCGGAGCGGCAGCGGGCGGCGTCGGCCAGGGGCAGCATTTCCTCGTCGGAACGCAGATGGGCAAAGCCTTCCCGGATGGCATTGGCGGTCATGGATTGCAGCCAAAGGCGGCGCACCGGCTTCTGGTGTTTCTCGCCCATGGCATGCTGGGCCACGTAACGGAAGATGAGCTCCCCTTCGCGCCCCGCGTCACAGGCATTGATGAGGCCGGTGACGTCCTTGCGCTTGATGAGTTTTGTCAATAACTTGAGCCGATCCGCCGTCTTCTCTATGGGGTTGAGGGCGAAATGCGGCGGAATCATCGGCAAATGGGTGAAGCTCCATTTACCCCGCTTGACGTCGTATTCCTCGGGAACGGTGAGTTCCAGCAGATGGCCCACGGCGGAGGAGAGCACATAGGCGTCGCTCTCGAAATAGTCTCCGGTGCGGGTGAAGCCACCCAGGGCTTTGGCGATGTCCTGGGCGACGGAAGGTTTTTCGGCAATGATGAGTTGCTTGCTCATGGTGTTTATTTTTTTGTAACCACCGGGGGAGTATAAAAAACAGGCGGCGCATGATAAGCGCCGCCTGTGCTTGAGATCAATCCGGGCTCAGTGACAAAGTCGCTCGCCGTCCTCGTCATCGTATTCGGTCAGCAGTTCTTCCAGGACCAGGGCATCGAACTCGCACTGGCGTTTCCACATTACTGTGAGCACGATCACTTTCAGCTTGGCCAGGGAGATTTCCCGGTCCGAAAGGGCCATGGCCCTCTCGATGACCAGTTCCCGCAGTTCCGGATCCAGGGTGTCGGCCTGTTCCAGAAAAGTCAGGAAGCTGCGGCATTCTATGGGCAGACGCGCCTGTTCCTCTTCGTCGTAGAGACGGATGGCCTGACCCTGCGGGCGCAGGCGGATCATGACTGCCTCGGAACGATCCAGCCCGTCCAGCCAGTTGAGGGCTTCGGAGATTTCGTCCTGCTCAAACCCTGCTGCGGACAGTTTGCGGGCCAGGATGGTGGGCTCCGGGCAGGCGTCGGGCAGGTAGTTTTCGAAAAGATATACAAGAATATCAATCATTTGGCTGCCCCTTATCGTAGTTGCTGATACAAGCCGCCAGGCATTAGCGCCACCCGGCCGTCCAGTTCCAACGGCAACAGCATCGCAAGAAGGGTGTCCGCCGTCAAGCCGGTACGTGCGGAGAGGGTGTCGAGGGTAACGGGGTCGAAAGCCATGGCAGCGAGGACTGCGGCCTCGCTGCCATGGCTTTCGCACATTGTTTGCCCTTCCCCATCCACCGCCACAGAGGAGGGGGTGTTGATGGGTTCGCTACGCTCCAGGGTGTTGATTACACGGAGTTCTTCCAGAATGTCCTGCGCCGATTCCACCAACTTCGCCCCCTGTTTGATGAGCTTGTGGCAGCCCTTGGACAAGGGGGAATGGATGGAGCCGGGGATGGCGAACACTTCCCGGCCGGCTTCGGCGGCCAGGCGGGCGGTGATCAGGGAACCGCTGCGCTCGGCAGCCTCCACCACCAAGCAACCCAGGGCCAGGCCGGCGATGATGCGGTTGCGGCGGGGGAAGTTGGCAGCCAGGGGCGGCGTACCCAGGGGGAATTCGCTGATGATGACGCCGCTTTCGGCGATTTCCCGGGCCAGGGAGGCGTTACGGGCAGGATAGATACGGTCCAGCCCCGTGCCCACCACCGCGATGGTGCCGCCCGGCCCTTGCAGCCCGCCCCGATGGGCGGCGGCATCAATGCCCAGGGCCAGGCCGCTGACCACGCCCAGGCCGGCTCTGGACAGTACGGCGGCGAAGGCTTCGGCGTTCTGTATGCCCTGGTGGGTGGCGTTGCGGCTGCCCACCAGGGCGACAGCGGGGCGGTTCAGCAGCGCAATACGGCCCTTGGCGTAGAGCAGGATGGGTGGGTCGTCGCCGTCCAGCAGGGCGGCGGGATAGGCGGTATCCGCCAGGGTGAGCAGATGGTTGCCCGGCTCTTCCGCCCAGGCCAGGGCTGCTGCTATTTCCGCATTACTGTCATGGGCGTGGAGGGCGGTGGCCAGCTCTGGGCCGATCACCCCGCGCAGGGCACTGCCCGAGGCGGAGAAAACCTCCTTGGGCAGGCCAAAATGCTGAAGAAGCAGGCGTTGGGTTCGGCCGCCGATGCCGGGGACTGCGGCCAGCCGAATCCAATCGGCCAGCCCGGGATCAGCCGCCATGGAGAGGGCGCTTGGTCAGGGCGCGCGTACCACGTCGCCGGCGGTGACCGGACGGTTGGCCGTCATGATCAGGGCGTAGGACACCCGATCGAAGACGCGGAACAGGTAAATCTGTCCGACCTTCTCTTCGGGCATGGATACTTCTTTGGCTTCGCCTTTGTAACGATCCTTGAAACGGTCGCCGGGGCGATAGAGGGTTAGAACATGCCCAACTTCCAGGCCGTCTTTTTTGCCTTTGGAGATAGATACAACACCGAGGGGCCCCGTGTCAGGCGCATCCCCCGCCAGATTGAGAATCTTCGCGGCAATGGGGCTGTTCGGTCGATGCTGCGGATAACTCTGAATATCTGCCCTGGGTTTGGGCATCAATCGATCGCCGCTGTTGATTTCAACTTGAGACGAGGCCACCTTGAATGTGGCGGGATCCCCTTTTGTAATCAAGCGGGCCGTCCCCAGCATCACAACTTCTTTGCCCAATACTTCCTTCGTATCAGGGTCAGTCAATGCTTTGCCCGGGCGGTAAATCACCCAATCCAGTGAGTCCTTCAGATTACCAACAGCATAAATATTGTCACCGGGGGCGGCATTGGCGTGCCCATCCTGAATGCCCACCACACGTAAAGTAGACTCCAGCACAGAGTCATCCATGAGCAGAGGGCGGGTGAGGAAGGACTCGATGGCGGCCGTGGGAATGGTGGGAATCGCTTGGGCCAGGCTTTCCTCCCGGACGCGGGGCAGCAGCTTTTCCACCGGAGGTTCCAGGCTCAGTGTGGGACCATTGCCGCTGCGATTCAGTACGATCACCTGTCCTGGATAGATACGGTGGGGGTTTTTCACCTGCTCGCTGTTGAGCTTCCACACTTCGCTCCAGCGGGCGGGATCCTTGAGGAATTTCGACGCAATGCCCCACAGGGTGTCGCCGGGCACCACCACATGCCGGTCGGGGGCGTTTTCCGCCAACTCCGGGACGGCTTTGGGTGCCACGGATTGGGGCACAGGCGTCTGGGCGACGGCCAGATTGCTTGAAAGGGCGATTAGCAGGGCGGCTATAATTCTCGGCGACATGGATGCATCTCCTCAGGCGGTTCTTTCGATTCTGCCCGTAAATCCTTCTGGCATCAACATTAGTTCCGGTAGTTCCTAACACTTTTTATGGCTTTACTTCCCATCCTCCGCTATCCCGATCCTCGCTTGCACACCATCGCCACACCGGTGGCCGAGGTGGACGACGCGATCCGCCAATTGGCGGCCGATATGGCGGAGACCATGTACGAAGCGCCGGGCATCGGCCTGGCCGCCACCCAGGTGAATGTGCACCAGCGGCTGATCGTGATCGATGTTTCCGAGGAAAGAAACAGTTTGCTGACCCTTATCAACCCTGAGTTGCTTTCCAGTGCCGGGGCGTGCGAAGGGGAGGAAGGCTGCCTCTCGGTGCCCGGCATCTACGAAACGGTAAAGCGCGCAGAACGGGTCAAGATCCGCGCCCTGGGCCTGGACGGCAAACCCTTTGAAATGGAGGCCGACGGCCTGCTGGCGGTGTGCATCCAACACGAAATGGATCACCTGATGGGTAAGGTGTTCGTCCAGTACTTGTCAGTCCTCAAGCAGAACCGCATCAAAGGGAAACTGGCCAAGAAAGCCCGTATCACTGCGTGATACGGGCTTTCTTGGCCCTTGGCCAACGCTAAAACACTCCCTCCCAACCTCCCTCGCCGAGCGAGGGAGGTGACGAAATCAGCCTTCGGAATCCATTGATGAAAGTCATCTTCGCCGGTACGCCGGAATTCGCCGCCCAGGCCCTGCGCGCCATCATTGCCGCCGGCCATGAGGTGCCCCTGGTGTTGACCCAGCCGGATCGTCCCGCCGGTCGGGGGCAGAAGCTGCAGCCCAGCCCGGTGAAGCAAGTGGCGCTGGCCCATGGCATCCCCGTGCACCAACCGGAGCGGCTCAAGGATCCGGCAACCCATATCCCCATCGTCGAGGCCGACGCGGACGTGATGGTGGTGGCCGCCTACGGCCTGATCCTGCCCCAGGCGGTGCTGGATATTCCCTGCCACGGTTGCCTCAATATCCATGGTTCCCTGCTGCCCCGCTGGCGCGGTGCGGCGCCCATCCAACGGGCCATCGAGGCCGGCGACAAGGAAAGCGGCATCGTCATCATGCAGATGGAGGCTGGGCTCGACACCGGCCCCATGTTGCTCACCGAAGCCCTACCCATAGCCGACGACGACACCGCCGCAACGCTGCACGACAAGCTGGCCGCCCTTGGTGCGCGCCTGATCGTGGATGCCCTGGGGCGCTTGTCGGAACTGCGGGCAGTTCCCCAGCCCGAGGCCGGAGTCACCTACGCCCACAAGATCGAAAAAGCCGAGGCGGCCCTAGACTGGACCATGCCTGCCGCGCAATTGGCCCGTCGCATCCGCGCCTTCAATCCCTTTCCCGGCGCAACGACCAAGCATGGGGACCAGGTTCTCAAGCTCTGGCAGGCTCATCCAGTGGCGGGCCAGGGCGATCCTGGCGAGATCCTTGCCGCAGGAGAAGATGGCATCCTGGTGGCCTGCGGGGACGGGGCGCTGTGTGTAACCGAACTGCAAAAACCCGGTGGCAAACGTACCCCGGCGGCAGATTTCCTCCGCGGGCAGCCCCTGACGCCCGGCGCACGCTTTGCCTGAATTTCCCATGCAGTCCGTTATTGTGAAGCAAGTGCAGATGGCAGAGGCGGCGCTTGCCAGCGGCAATCAGCCCATGGCGGAAGGTTTGCTGCGCCAAATGCTGACCAAGAGCCCGGTGCCCGCAAGGGTCTATGAGCTACTTGCCTACATCGCCGACGGTCAAGGCGATAGCGTGACCTGTGTGCACTGGTTGCGACAAAGCCTTACCTGTGCCGATGCCTCGGCTCAGGCCTGTTATGCCCTGGGCACTTTGCTGCTGGCTGAAGGGCAGTACACGGAGGCCGTATCCGCCCTGCGGGCCGCCTTGGACCGGGCGGGCGAGATTTTTGAAATTTTGCACGAACTGGGCATTGCCCTGTCCCGCAGCGGCCAGTGCATGGACGCCGTTGCCTGCTTTGACCGCGCTATTGCGCTCGCTCCCGATGCCGCCATCGCCTATTTCAACAAGGCTCGTGCATTGGAGGAATTGGGCCGCACAGGCCAAGCCATGGCCTCCTATGAACAAGCGGCGACCATGGCCCCGGCCTTCGCCGAAGCTTGGTCCAATTGGGGCGTGCTGCAGCATCAGGCCGGTCGGCATGAGGCTGCTATGGTTTGTTACGACAAGGCCCTCGCTGCTCGGCCCGATTGCGTTGATGCTTGGGTTAACCGCGGCACCCTGCTGGGAGACCTCAAGCGTTATGACGAAGCGTTGGCGGCTTATCAGCAGGCCTTCTCCCTGAATCCCGAGACTCCTTCACTGCCGGGTTTTATAGCTTTCGTCAAAAGAACCCTGTGCGATTGGGATGGACTGGTCGAACTTACGGCCAGCGTTATGGATAGCGCTACCGGGAAGAGTTACCCCTTCCCGCTGCTTTCCCTCACCACATCGCGGGAGCGCCTGCTGGCATCGACCCATGCCTACGTGACGGAACGTTTCCCCACCCCGGCTTCGCAGCCCCTCTGGCCCGTGAAGGAAAGTTCTCGTCCCCTGCGCATCGCCTATCTTTCGTCGGACTTCCGCGAGCATGCCGTTTCCTTCTTGACTGCCGGAATCTACGAACACCATGACCGGGCCCGCTTTGAAATCGTCGGTGTCGGGCTTGCAACTGCGGCGACAGATCTTATGCGCTCCCGCGTGATCACCGCCTGCGACCGTTTCGTGGACCTGGCATCCCTGGACCGGGAGCAGGCCGTTGCTGCGCTGCGTGCCCTGGAGCTCGACATTGCCGTTGACCTCAATGGACATACCGACGGCAACCGCACCGAGTTGTTCGCTGCTCGCATCGCACCGATACAGGTGAACTATCTTGGCTTCCCGGGCACCATGGGCGCCTCCTTCATCGATTATCTGATCGGTGACACCGTGCTCATTCCGCCCAACCATAGGGACGGCTATAGCGAAAAGATCGCCTATCTGCCCCACTGCTTTCAGGCCAATGACGATAAGCGGGTCATCGGCGATCCCCGCAGCCGGCGGGACCATGGCTTGCCTGAGGACGGCTTCGTCTTTTGTTCGTTCTGTAATAGTTACAAGCTTGGCCCCGAGCTGTTCTCGGTTTGGCTGGAATTGTTGCGCGAGATCCCGAGCAGCGTGCTGTGGCTGCTACGGTCAAGCGACAGCCAGATGGCTCGCTTGCGCGCCCGGGCGGAGGCGGAGGGGGTTGCTAGCGAGCGTCTGGTGTTCGCCAACCATCTACCCTACGATCGGCATCTGGCCCGCTACCGCCACGCCGACCTGGCCCTGGATACCATGCCTTTCGGTGGCGGTACCACTACTAGCGACGCCCTTTGGGTAGGCACCCCGGTGCTTACCCTGTTAGGGGAGACCTTCGCCGGTCGCATGAGCGCCAGCCTTCTTCTCGCCCTGGGACAGCGCGAACTGGTGGTTGATTCCCTCCCCACCTATTTGGCCCGGGCCCTGGACCTGGCCCGCAGTCCAGAACGCTTGGCGAAAATTAAGGCTGCCATGGCCCGGCAGCGTGCTGATGCGCCTTTATTCGACACCGCTCGCTTCACCCGTCATCTGGAAGCGGCCTACCTCGCCATGGCTGAACGGCAGCGGCTGGGTTTGGCGCCAGACCATCTCCATATCGCCGCTGGCGGTTGAACTTTGACATTCCGCCCCCATCCTATGAGGCAATACTTTCTCCAAGGAGGCAATGCGCATGTTCAACTGGTTCAAGACGGCACTGCTGATGGCGGCCATCACCGCCCTGTTCGGCGTCATTGGCGGCATGATTGGCGGCCAGGGTGGCATGCTGCTGGCGCTGGTGCTGGGCGGCGGCATGAACCTGTTTTCCTACTGGTTCTCGGACAAGATGGTGTTGTCCATGTACAACGCCCAAGAGGTGGATGAGGCCTCCAGCCCCTACCTCTACAACATGGTCAAGGAACTGGCCGCCAATGCCGGCCTGCCCATGCCCCGGGTGTACATCATCAACGAGGACCAACCCAACGCCTTCGCCACCGGACGCAATCCCGAACACGCCGCCGTGGCGGCCACTTCCGGCATCCTGCGCATGCTCAGCGCCCGGGAGCTGCGCGGTGTCATGGCCCACGAACTGGCCCATGTGCAGCATCGGGACATCCTGATCTCCACCATCGCCGCCACCATGGCCGGCGCCATATCCGCCCTGGCCAATTTCGCCATGTTCTTCGGCGGTCGCGATGAGCATGGCCGTGCGGTCAATCCCCTGGCCGGCATCCTGGTGGCGATCCTGGCCCCCTTGGCCGCGACGCTGATCCAGATGGCCATTTCCCGCGCCCGGGAATTCGAAGCCGACCGGGGCGGCGCCGAAATCAGCCGTGACCCCGGTGCCCTGGCCGATGCCCTGCTCAAGATCGAAGCCTATGCCAAAGGAATTCCCATGATGAGCGCCGAGGCCCACCCCGAAACGGCGCAGATGATGATCATGAACCCCCTTTCCGGCGGCGGCCTTGCCGGTTTGTTCCGCACCCATCCGGCCACGGAGGAACGGGTAGCCCGCCTGCGCGCCCTGGCCGGGTAAGGCCCAGGGAAGGCCATAGTCGCCAGGGGCCGGCGGGTTTCCCGGGACGTACAATCCGCGCATGAACTTGCGCCTCGTCACCTGGAACATTCACAAGGGTTTCTCCTCCTTCAACCGCCGCTTGACGGTGCACGAACTGCGGGATTCCCTCCATGGCCTGGGGCCGGATCTGGTCTTTCTTCAGGAAGTGCAGGGGCTACACCTGGGCCACGGCGCACGGCATGCCGACTGGCCTGCGCAACCCCAACACGAGTTCCTGGCCGGCGGGTTGTGGCAATCGGCCTATGGGCACAACGTGGTGTACGACCATGGCCACCACGGCAACGCCATCCTCTCCCGCCATGCCATCCTGCACAGCCACAACCAGGATGTCACCCACCTGCATTTCGAACGCCGCGGCTTGCTCCATGGCACGGTGGAAGTGCCCGGCCTGGAGCAGCCCTTGCATTGCGTCTGCGCCCATCTGTCTTTGTTCGCCGGGTCGCGCCGTTTCCAGTTGGACGCCCTCTCCCAGCGTTTGGAACGCCTGGTGCCCAAGGATGCGCCGCTGATCGTGGCGGGGGATTTCAACGACTGGCGCAACCAGGCCGACGAACTTCTGGCGCGCCGATTGGGATTGGCGGAAGCCTTCAGCGACACCGGCAAGCCGGCGCGCAGCTTCCCCGCCGTGCTGCCCCTGATGCGCCTTGACCGGGTGTATCTGCGCGGCGTGCGCGTGCGGTCCTGCGAGGTATTGAAGGGCGCGCCCTGGTCGCGGATTTCCGACCACGCGCCGCTGGTGGTGGAATTGACCGCGCCATGACCGCCTTTATTTCCGGCAACCGGGTGCGCTTGCTGGAAAACGGCGCCGATTTCTTCCCCGCCCTGCTGGCCGCCATCGAAGGCGCGGAGCGGGAAATCCACCTGGAAACCTATATCTTCGCCGACGATGAAGTCGGCCGCAGCGTGGCTGCCGCCCTGGCGCGGGCGGCGCAACGGGGCGTGACGGTGAGGGTATTGGTGGACGGCTTCGGCGCCCGGGATTTCACCGCCGGCCTCGGTGCCATGCTGAGGGCGGACGGCGTCGAAGTGGCGGTGTATCGGCCAGAAGTGGCCCGCCTGCGCTTTCGCCGCCACCGCCTGCGCCGCCTGCACCGCAAACTGGCGGTGATGGACAACGAAATCGCCTTCATCGGCGGCATCAACATCGTGGACGATTGGGACAACCTACATCAAGCCGCCCAGGTGCCGCCCCGCTTCGACTATGCGGCGATGGTGGAAGGCCCCATGGTGGCGCAGGTCCGGCAAACCATGGCGCACCTATGGCACTTGGTGCGCTGGTCGCAATTGCGCCGCCGGGGCGCCGGCAGGGAAAGCCACTGCCCCCTGCCCCAGCCCGCGGGACAAACCGCCTGCGCCCTGTTGATACGGGACAACCTACGACACCGGCGCGATATCGAGGATGCCTATCTGGCCGCCATCAACGGCGCCGAGCGGGACATCCTCATCGCCAATGCCTACTTCCTTCCCGGCCGGCGGTTTCGTCAGACCCTGATGGATGCCGCCAGCCGCGGCGTGCGTGTCACCCTGCTGGTGCAGGGCCGCGTGGAATACCTGTTGCAACACTATGCCACCCGTTCCCTTTACCGCCGCCTGTTGGCGGCGGGCATCCGCATCCATGAATACCAACGCAGTTTTCTCCATGCCAAAGTGGCGGTGGTTGACGGCCATTGGGCCACGGTGGGGTCTTCCAATATCGATCCCTTCAGCCTGTTGCTGGCCCGGGAAGCCAACTTGGTGGTGGAGGACAGAACGTTTGCCGCCCTGATGACCGCCAGCCTGGAGAGGGCCGTGGCGGATGGCGCCCAGCCGGTGTTGCTGGAGGACATGAAAAGACAATCCCGGTGGGAGCGGTGGGCGAGCGCCCTGGCTTATTTCCTGGTGCGTTTGGCGGTGGGTGTCAGCCGCTACGGCGGCGCCGAATACCGGGAATAAGTAGGGGTCAGGCTGCTGCCGGCATCCGTGTGCGGCGGCGGGGGATATTTTCCGACTGCCATTCGCGCAGCGCCCAACGCCAGAAGTCTTCGAGGGATGCGTCCCCAAGTTCCGGCGGACAAATCTGGCCGAGGAATTTCCACGCGGCCAGCAATGTGGCCACCGGCTGGCCGGTATCCGCCGCGGGGGCCAGGGTCTGTTTGGAAAGCTTTTCTCCCGCAGCGTTCACTGCCACCGGCAGATGCATGTAATCCGCCGGGGGGAATCCCAGGGCCTGTTGCAGGGCGATCTGGCGCGGTGTCGAATCGAGCAAATCCGCGCCACGGACGATATGGGTGATGCCCTGGTCGGCATCGTCCACTACGACCGCCAGTTGATAAGCGAAATAACCGTCGGCGCGCAGCAATACAAAGTCCCCCACATCCCGTGCCAGGTGTTGCTCGTAATGCCCTTGGACAGCGTCGGTGAAGGCGATGGACCGGTCATCCACGGCGAAACGCCAGGCACGCGATACCGCCCCGGGCGCCAGGCCATGACGACAGGTGCCGGGGTACAACGGCCCGCCATCAAGTGCGGTCGCCGCCCCGGCCAGGTCCTTGCGGCTACAGGCGCAGGGATAGGCCAAGCCCGCGTTTTTCAGCGTTTCCAGGGCTTCCTGGTAGCGCGCTTTGCGCCGGCTCTGGTAGAGCACCGGGCCATCCCAGGTAAACCCCAGGGCTTCCAGCGTGCGCAGAATATCCAGGGCGGCGCCGGGTTGGCAGCGGGGCTCGTCCACGTCCTCCATCCGTAACAGCCATTCGCCGCCTTGTCGGCGGGCCTCCAGGCAACTGCCCAGCGCCGCCGCCACCGAACCGAAATGCAACGGGCCGGTGGGGCTGGGGGCGAATCGACCACGGTATCGGCGTAATGACTGGACCATGGAATGGAATGAGGGTGGAATGCATCGAATACAATCGGCTAGTATCGCATTCCGGCTTACACAAACATTCATATTCCAATGCCCGGCCTGTCCCCCGACGCCTTGAAACGATTGCTCGCTGTCAGCAGATTGCGCCTGCTCTATCAGCGTTCACCCGCGGGTATCGTGTCCGGCCTGTTCGCGGTATTCCTGATCTTCCTCCTGCTATTGGAAGCGGAGGGCGTGGATGTCGCCAAGGCCTGGACGGCCTACATGCTTTCCGTGTTGGGATTGCGCGGCTGGCTCTGGTACTCCTTCAATAAGCAGACCTTGGAAAACGGGAACATCCGCCGCTGGGAATGGGCCTATGCCTTCGCTGTCTTGCTCATGGGGCTGGGTTGGGGTTGGTTGAGCGGTCCGGGCTTCCCCGAAAACAACGACTTCGGCGGTTACGTGATCGTGTTGATGGCGGTGGCCGTCAGCTTCGCCGGCACGGTGTTCGTCGGGCTCAGTTGCGGCTCCTTCTGGTTGATGACGCTGCCCACCCTGGTGCCCGCGATGTGGCGCTTTCTGAACGACTTCGGCCGCTATTCGCCCTATGCCTGGCTGCTATGCGGCGGCTGCCTGGGGATGGTGGCCGTGGTGCAGATCGTCCACCGCAAGACCATGCTCGAGAACCTGAGACGCCGCATCGAAAGCGAAACCCTGTTGGCGGAACAGCAGGCCATTTTCGAATCCGCAACCATGGGCATCGCTGTGATTCAGGATCGTTCCGTGGTCAAAGCCAACCAGCGCTTGGGGGAGATGCTCGGACGCCGCCTCGGCGATTTGCAGACACTGCCGCTGGTGGAGCATTTCGCCAGCCCGGACGAAATGGATACCTTGCTGGCGGAAAGTAAAATCGCCTTCCAGCAGGGCCGCTCTTACCACGGCGCCTATCGGATGCGACGGGCCGACGGCCGCCAGTTCTGGGCGGAAATCTCCGGCAGCAGCATGGAGGGCAACAGCGCCTCGCGCAGTGTCTGGCTGATCGGCGAAGCCCCGATACGCTCCGCCCAGTAACGCCCTCTTCCGCGGCGTCGGGTGGCCAGCCCGGTGCTACACTGCGCCGGCCTTTCTTTCCCCGCACCCGCTCCCATGGAACTGCTCTCCCTTTTTCATGCCCTCGTCCTCGGCGTCGTCGAAGGGCTCACCGAATTCCTGCCGGTGTCTTCCACCGGCCACCTGATCCTTGCCGGCGACCTGTTGGGTTTCAACGACGATAAGGGGAAATTGTTTGAAATCGTCATCCAGTCCGGCGCCATCCTGGCGGTGATGTGGGAATACCGGCAACGCATTGCCAACGTCCTGTCCGGTATCGGCAGCGACCGTGGCGCGCAGAAGCTGGTCATCAATCTGTGCATCGCCTTTTTGCCCCTGGCCGTCCTCGGCCTGGCTTTCGGCAAGGCCATCAAAGCCCATCTGTTCAACCCCTACACCGTCGCCACGGCCTTCATCGTCGGCGGCCTGTTTATCCTTTGGGCGGAAAAACGGACGCACCGCATCCGTTTTGAAAGCGTGGATGAAATAGGGCCGATGGACGCCTTGAAACTCGGCCTGGCCCAGGCGCTGGCGCTGATTCCCGGCACCTCCCGTTCCGGCGCCACCATCATCGGCGGCCTGTTCTTCGGTCTTTCCCGCCGGGCGGCGACGGAGTTTTCCTTCTTCCTCGCCATTCCCACCCTGCTGGCCGCTACGGCCTACCAGCTCTACAAGGAGCGGGCCCTGCTCAATGCCGACGACATCGGCATGTGGGTCGTCGGTTTCGTCGCCGCTTTCATCTCCGCCTTCCTCTGCGTTCGCTGGTTGCTGCGTTACATCAGCAGCCATGACTTCACACTGTTCGCCTGGTACCGCATCGCCTTCGGCATCGTCGTCCTCGCCACCGCCCATTTCGGCTGGGTGGACTGGACGGCATCCTGAGGATGGACTGTTCGTGCTGCTTTACCTGCATGGATTCAAATCCTCTCCCCAATCGGCAAAAGCGCAACAGCTCAAAGCGATAGCCGAAGCCCAGGGCGTTCCCTTCGCTTGTCCGCAATTGGCGGTCTCGGCCGCAGAAACCGTTGGCATACTGGAAGCATTGATCGCCGCGAACGGGAATGCGGTGACCCTGGTCGGTTCATCCCTCGGCGGCCATTACGCCACCTGGCTGGCGGAGCGCCATGGCTGCAAAGCGGTACTGGTCAACCCCGCTGTGCTGGCCCATCTATCCCTGGAGCCTTTCCTCGGACCTCAGACCCACTACCACAGCGGCGAGGCCTTCGAATTCACCCAGCGGCACATCGATGAACTGCGCGCCCTGGACCTGCCGGCCATCACCCGCCCAGAACGCTATTGGCTGTTGGCGGAGGAAGGCGACGAGGTGCTGGACTACCGCCATGCCGTGGCCCGTTACGCCGGTGCGAAGCAGACCCTACTGCCTGGCGGCGACCACAGTTTCACCCGTTGGGTCGACTATCTGCCCCAGATCATCGCTTTTTCCCGCGGGGCGCCCGAAGGGGGCAGAGGCTAAGAGCCGTCGCCATAGTGTGCGCCCTCGCTATTGCGCCATGAGGTGTACGTTCCCATCGTGGCGTTTGATCCCTCTCCAAACAGCATACTTTGCGTCACTAAAACCATACTGAAATCAATGAATTGGTTCTGGTGTAGATTCCGTCTTGAATCGATTGTCATGTTCGGGGAGTTCCAGCATGCAAGACGAAAAGCCGGATGAGACACAAGCGCTGACCCCATCGTTGGCCCAGGAGGAAATCCTGCGGCGTTCGGTGGAATGGGCGCCCAGCGCCATGATTATGGTGGACCAGGAGGGCCGCATTGTCCTTGGCAATGCCCAGGCCGAGCGCCTGTTCGGCTATACCAGCGCGGAACTGGCCGGCCAGCCGGTGGAAGTGTTGGTACCGGAACGCTTTCGCGGACAACATCCCCACGACCGCCGTAGTTTCGCTGCGGCTCCCCAACCGAGGCCCATGGGTGTCGGCCGCGACCTGTTCGCCCGGCACCGGGATGGCAGCGAGTTCCAGGTGGAAATCGGCCTCAATCCCATCTCTACGGACAGCGGCCCCATGGTCCTGGTGGCCGTTGTGGACATCACCGAACGCAAGCGCCAGGAAGAGCGTTTCCGCCGCATGGTGGAATACGCCCCCAGCGCCATGGTGTTGGTCGACAAGGACGGCTTGATCGCCATGGTCAATGCCCAGGCCGAGCGCCTGTTCGGCTATGTCCGTGATGACCTGGTGGGCCAACCGGTGGAGATGTTGGTGCCCGATCGTTTTCGTCAGCATCACGGCGCCTTTCGCCATGGTTTCCATTCACAACCCCAGGCACGCCCCATGGGCATGGGCCGCGACCTGTTCGCCCGGCGCCACGACGGCAGCGAATTCCCGGTGGAGATCGGCCTCAACCCCATTGATACCGGCGAGGGTTCCATGGTGCTCGCGTCCATTGTCGACCTGACGGAAAGGCAGCGGGTGCAACAGGGGCTGGAGCGCGCCTTGCAGGAAAAGACAGTGCTGCTCAACGAGGTGCACCATCGGGTCAAGAACAATCTCCAGGTGGTGTCCAGCCTGCTCAACCTTCAAGCCCAGTCTCTCAACGACCCCTTGGTCAGAGCCGCCCTGGACGAAAGTCAGAACCGCGTTCGTGCCATGGCGCTGACCCACCAGTTGCTCTACGAGCGCAAGGACTTCTCCCGCCTTGATCTGGGGGAGTACCTGGAAAGATTGACGAGCCTGTTGCGTAGTTCCTATCGCGGCGGTAGCCGGGTGGAGTTGCGCTTGCAGGTGTCGGAGGAAAAACTCTATTTGGACTTGGAACGGGCCATTCCCTGCGGGCTGGTGGTGAACGAACTGGTCAGCAACGCTTTCAAGCATGCATTTCCCGGCGACACCGGCGGCGAGATATTCGTCGCCCTGGCGGCGGAGCCTGACGGCATGGTTCTGCTTACTGTGGCGGACACCGGGGTCGGCATGCCGTTCGGGTTCGACATGACGCAGGTGAAGTCCCTCGGCCTGCAACTGGTACCCCTGCTGGTGGAACAAATTCTGGGCACGCTCATCGTGCCCGAACAATCCGTTGGTACCTGCTTTTCTGTTCGCTTTCCGCTCAGGAACAACAAGGAGCCCCGATCATGAAACCGCCCGTCAGCCTCATGCTGGTGGAAGATGAACGCCTGGTCGCCCTCGACTTGAAAAACCAACTGCAGGCCTTCGGCTACCGCATCGACGCCACCGTGGCCAGCGGTGAGCAGGCCGTGGCGCGCGCCCAGGCCGGCGCCCATGACCTGATCCTCATGGACATCAATCTCGAAGGCGTCATGGATGGTATCGAGGCGGCGCGGGAAATCCAGCACCGACAAGGTATTCCGGTCATTTTCCTCACCGCCTACGCCGAGGACGAAACCCTGGAGCGCGCCCTCAGCAGCCGCCCCTTCGGTTATCTGGTCAAACCCTGCGAAGGCCGGGAGTTGCATGCCTCCATCCAGATGGCATTGGCCCGGCGGGAAGTGGAAATGGCTGTGGAGCAAAGCCAGGCCCGGCTCAAACTGGCCATCGATGCCGCTTCCCTCGGCGTATTGGAATGGAATCTGCGGTCCCGGCGTTTACTGGGCGAGGGCTATCTGGAATCCATCCAGGCGGACGGGATGGTGACCCTGGATGAAGACAGCGACACCTTCATCGCCCGCATCCACGAGGAGGACCGGCCCCGGGTCATCGCGGCCATGGAGAACACCTGCCGCGACGGCCATGCAGCCAAGGTGGCGTTCCGTCCCCATCGCCTCCATAAGGACGACGATACCCGCTACCTGGAGGCCCACATCAAGGCTTATCCGCCGCCGCCGGACGTGCCATCGCGGGTGGTGGGCATTCTCCAGGACGTGACGGAACGCCGCCGCACCGAAGAACGCATGCGTCAATCCAGCGTGGTGTTCGACACGGCGGCGGAAGCCATCATGATCACCGATACCCAGCGGCGACTGGTGGCGGTGAACGCCTCCTTCAGCCGCATTACCGGCTACGGTGAGCACGAAGCCTTGGGCAAGGATCCCGACCTGCTGCTCAACACCCTGCGCGACAGCGACCATTTTTTCCCTCTGCTGGCCGCCAGCGGGACCGAATACTGGCAAGGGGAAGTGTTCTGTCAACGCCGCACCGGCGAGGAGTTCCCGGCCTGGGAAAGTCTCAGCCTGGTACGTAATGCGGACGGCCAGATCACCCATTACGTCACGGCCTTTTCCGATATTTCCGCCATCCATTCCGCCGAGGAAAAGCTCAACCATCTCGCCCACCACGATGCCCTCACCGGACTGCCCAACCGGTTGATGTTCGAGGACCGCTTCGACTACGCCATCCAACAGGCCCGGCGACAGCAGCAGACCTTGCTGCTCCTGTTTGTGGATCTGGATAGCTTCAAGGTGGTGAACGACACCCTGGGCCATGCCGTGGGCGACCAATTGCTGCAGGAAGTCAGCCTGCGCCTGCGCAGCGTGCTTCGTCGCAGCGACACCGTGGCGCGGTTGGGGGGGGACGAATTCGTCGTCATGGTGTCCGACAATCCCAGCGGGGATGATGCCGCCCATCTGGCGACCAAGATCCTCGACATCCTCAAACAGCCCGTGATCCTGGCCGGGGAGCGCCTTACCGTCGGCGCCAGCATCGGCATCTCGGTTTATCCGGATCATGGCAGCGACCGCCACCTGCTGATGCGGGCCGCCGATATCGCCATGTACGCCGCCAAGAATGCCGGCCGCAACCGCTTCCAGTTCTATACCGAAGACATGACCCAGCGCGCCGACGAGCGCATGAAGATGGAACAAGGCCTGCGCCGCGCCATCGAAGAGGACGCGCTGGCCGTGCATTACCAGCCCCAGGTGTTGCTGAATACCGCCGCCATCGTCGGCGTCGAGGCCCTGGCCCGTTGGCCCCATCCGGCTCAAGGCATGATTCCCCCGGACCGCTTTATTCCCGTGGCCGAGGAAAGCGGCGTGATCGAGGCGTTGGGCCGCTGGGTACTGCACAAGGCTTGCAGTGAGGTCGTCGGCCTGACCGACGGCGCCGGACGGCAATTGCGCCTGGCGGTGAACGTATCGGCCAAACAGTTCATGAGCGACGGCTTTGTCGCCGCCGTCACCGACATCCTGGCCAGAACGGGTTTCCCCGCCGCATTCCTGGAACTGGAAATCACCGAAAGCACCTTGCAGGTGTTGGAGCGCAGCGTCAGCATCCTCAACGCCCTCAAAGCCCAGGGCATTTCCGTCAGCATCGACGACTTCGGTACCGGCTATTCGTCCCTTAGCGTGCTCCATCGCCTGCCCATTGACCGGCTGAAGGTGGACCGCTCCTTCATCATCGATTTGGCAGACAAGCCGGAAAAGATCGTGGTGGTTAACGCCATCAATGTGCTGGCCCACGCCATGGGGATGAAAGTCGTGGTGGAAGGCATAGAACAGACGGACCAATGGCAGGCCATGCAGGCCCTGGGCTGCGAGGAGGGGCAAGGCTACCTGTTCAGCCGGCCGGTAGCGAGGGATGCGCTCCTTGCCCTGCTGGGGCGGGAGAACCTGATGCCGTCCTAGCTCTTCGCCATTTCCGTCGCGGGCGGGCCTGCGGTTTCGCCAGCGGATAGGGGTTTCAGGGATAATCGCGCCCTTTCCCATTCGGGTTCCCCATCCCGCTTCCCCATGAATGTCCTGTTTGAAGAAGAAGGCGCTTTCAAGGCCGGTGTCGTGCTGGCCGACCAGACCACCTCGCTCCAGGTGGAGCTGCCCTCGGGTAAGCGCAGCAAGGTCAAGGCCGCCAACGTGTTGCTGCGTTTCGATGGCATCGCCCCCGCGGAATTGATGGCGAAGGCCGAGGCCGGTGCGGAGGAGATCGAGGCCGATTTCCTGTGGGAAGTGTGCCCCGACGACGAATTCGGTTTCGAGGCCCTGGCCGAGGAATACCAGGGTCACAAACCGACCCCCGCGGAGTCCGCCGCAGTGCTGCTGCGCCTGCATTCCGCCCCCATGTATTTCCACCGCAAGGGCAAGGGCCGTTTCCGCAAGGCGCCGCCGGATATTCTCCAGGCCGCCCTGGCCGGCCTGGAAAAAAAGAAGCAGCAGGCCGCCGCCGCCGAGCGCATGGTGGCGCAGCTCAAGGCCGGCCAACTGCCCGCCGAGATTGCCCCCCTGCTCACGCAGATGCTCTACAAGCCCGACCGCAACCGCCTGGAAACCAAGGCCCTGGAAGCGGCCTGCGGCGCACTGGGCGTATCCGTACCCAGGCTGCTACAGCAATGTGGCGCCTTGAACGACACCCACGACTACCACCTCGGGAAATTCCTTTTCGAATTTTTCCCCAAGGGCACCGATTACCCGACTGAGGAGGTGCCTTCAACTGTTGAAGGCCTACCCATGGCGGCAGTCCAAGCCTTTTCCATCGACGACGCCCACACCACGGAAATCGATGACGCCTTCTCCGTGGCCTTCAAGCCCGACGGCGGCATGACCGTGGGCATCCACATCGCCGCGCCGGGCCTGGGCATCACGCCGGACTCCGCCTTGGGCCAGGAGGCCCGCGTCCGCCTGTCCACGGTGTACATGCCCGGGCGCAAGATCACCATGCTGCCCGACGCCGTGGTGGAGTGCTTCACCCTCGCCGCCGGCCGCACCGTGCCCGCCCTGTCCCTCTATCTCGACGTGGCCGCCGACCTGCGCATCCTCAGCCACGAAACCCGGCTGGAAATGGTGGCCATTGCCGCCAATCTGCGCCACCACGACATCGAACCGGTATTCAACGAAGAAACCCTGGCGGCGGGTCTGGGCGACTTCCCCTTCAGTGCGGAACTCAAACGCCTGTGGGAATTGGCCACGGTGCTGGAAGCCGGTCGCGGCGCGGCGGGGCAACAGAATCGCAAGGACTACAACTTCGTGGTGGACTGGGGGCGCGACACCGCCTTCGGCCCCGGCCACATCGAGATCGGCCAACGCTCCCGGGGTTCGCCCCTGGATACCCTGGTGGCGGAGCTGATGATCGTCGCCAACGCCACCTGGGGCAAGCGCCTGGCCGAGGCCGGCATTCCCGGGCTGTATCGGGTACAGACCGGAGGCAAGGTGCGCATGAGCACCGTCGCCGCACCCCATGAGGGTCTGGGCGTGGATTGCTATGCCTGGTCCTCATCGCCCCTGCGTCGCTATGTGGACCTGGTGAACCAGTGGCAACTCATTTCCAATTTGCGCGGCGAGGCGCCGGTGTTCCCGCCCAAGTCCGCCGAGCTGATGGCGGCCATGCGGGATTTCGAGATCACCTATGCCGCCTACGCCGACTTCCAGCGCGCCATGGAACGCTACTGGTGCCTGCGTTGGCTGGCCCAGGAAGGGGTGCGCCAAGCCACCGCCACGGTGATCAAGGAAAGCCTGGTGCGGCTGGACGATGTTCCCCTGGTGCTCAAGGTGCCGTCCCTACCGGCCTTGGATCGGGGCGTGGCGGTACGCCTGGAAATTGGTGCGGTGGATTTGCTGGAAGCGGAAGGCCAGGCCCGATACCTTGAATTGCTGGCAACCCCCGCGCCTGATGCGGCTTTAAGCGAAGAAGAGGAAGAGGGGGCCGGCGAGTAAAATTGCCGGCCATGTCCGCGCCGCGCACGCTTTCCCCCCATCCTCCCATGCCTGCCCTCCTGGCCGGCATGCGGCCGAGCGAGCGCAACCTGACCCTGGCCCTGGGCGTTTCCTTCGTCTTCCACGCCCTGCTGCTGGCGGTGCATTTCACCTATCCGGATGCGCTGGCCCGAGCCAAGGAACGTGCCCTGGACGTGGTGCTGGTGAACGCCAAACACAACCGCCGCCCCGACCAGGCCCAAGCCAAGGCCCAGGCCAATCTGGACGGCGGCGGCAATACCGACCAGGATCGCCGCGCCACCACGCCGCTGCCGCCCTCCGAACAGGTCAAGGAAGGCAACGACCTGGTGGCCGCGCAACAGCGGGTGGCCGAGCTGGAGGCCCAGCAACGGCAGATGATGACCCGCTTGAATAGCGACCAACGTGTGCGCAGCGATGCGCGCCAGGAAGACAAGCTGCCGGTGCAGCCCACCGTCTCCGGCTTCGACCTGGTGAACCGGGCCATGGCCGTGGCTCGTCTGGAAGCGCAGATCGACCGGCAGATGGACGACTACAACAAGCGCCCCCGCAAGAAATTCGTCGGCGCCCGCACCGAGGAATACCTGCCCGCCCAGTACATCGAGGATTGGCGCTTGAAGGTGGAGCGGGTCGGCAACCTCAACTATCCCGAGGCCGCCCGGGGCAAGCTCTATGGCAGCCTGGTGGTGTATATCGAGATCAACCAGAACGGCGAGTTGCTGCGGGCGGAAGTGCAGCGCTCTTCCGGGCAGAAGGTGCTGGATGAAGCCGCCCTGCGCATCCTGCGCCTGGCGGCACCCTACGGAAAATTCTCCGCCGAGATGCGCCAACAATTCGACGTGCTGGCCTTTGCGCGGACCTGGACCTTCTCCCAGTCGGATCAATTCCAATCCCAATAGAAAAACCGATGACAGATAAATACGTCGTATTCGGCAATCCGGTGGCCCATTCCAAATCGCCCCGCATCCAGATGCTGTTCGCCCAACAAACGGGGCAGGACATGGTCTATACCCATCGCCTGGCGCCCCTCGACGGCTTCACCCCCGAGGTGCATGCCCTGCGGGCCGAAGGCGGGCGGGGCGCCAATGTCACCGTGCCTTTCAAGGAAGAGGCGTACCGCCTGTGCACCCGCTTGACGCCCCGCGCCCAGGTGGCCGAAGCGGTGAACACCCTGGTGTTTAATGGTGATGAAATCCTCGGCGACAACACCGACGGTGCCGGGCTGTTGGCGGACATCGAGCGGGACCCGGGTTTCACCGTCACGGCCAAGCGCGTGCTGCTGATCGGCGCCGGCGGTGCTTCCCGCGGTGTGATCCAGCCCCTGCTGGAACGCCAGCCTGCCTGTCTGGTGGTGGCCAACCGCACGGCGGAAAAGGCGCAAGCCCTGGCCGATACTTTCGGCAATGCGGTGAGCGGCTGCGGCTTTGCCGAGCTGGCCGGACAGCATTTCGATGTCATCATCAATGCCACCTCTACCGGTTTGTCCAACGACGAACTGCCCCTGCCCCCGGGCCTCTTTGCCGCCGGCTGCCTGGCCTACGACATGATGTACGGCAAGGAAACCCCCTTCCTGCGCCAAGCCCGGGCCGCCGGCGCAAAGTGCATGGACGGCCTGGGCATGCTGGTGGAACAGGCGGCGGAATCCTTCGCTCTCTGGCGCGGCGTGCGCCCAGAGACCGATTCGGTCTTGGCCACGGTACGCAATGACTGAAACCCCGTCGCCGCCAGAAGGACGGATGTTGTGATGGTATTGCTCCATCGTTTCAAGCTGGGCGTGGCCTTGCTTCTGCTGCTATTCCTGCTGTGGCAGGGTTGGTATCTGGGCTGGGTGATGTGGTGGAAGATGTTCAATCCCGGCACGACCGCCTTCATGGCCCATCGCCTGGAGGAGTTGCGGGAAAAGGATCCCAAGGCCCAACTCAAGCACACCTGGGTGCCCTACGAAAAAATCTCCGCGCATCTCAAGCAGGCGGTGATCGCCTCGGAAGACGACAAGTTCGTGGACCACGAAGGCTTCGACTGGGAAGGCATGCAGAAGGCCATCGAGAAGAACCAGAAGAAGGGCAAGGTGGTGGCCGGCGGTTCCACCATTTCGCAACAACTGGCCAAGAATCTGTTGCTCTCCGCCGACAAGACGCCCTGGCGCAAGGCCCAGGAAGCCATCATCACCCTTGAGCTGGAAATGCTCTGGGACAAACGCCGCATTCTCGAGGTGTACCTCAACTCGGTGGAATGGGGCGAAGGCATCTTCGGCGCCGAAGCTGCCGCCAAGCGCTATTACGGCACCACGGCGGCAGCCCTGGGGCCGGAACAGGCGGCCCGCCTGGCGGTGATGCTGCCCGCGCCGCGCCGCTTCGAAAAGAATCCCTATTCGCCTTTCCTCAACGCCCGTACCGAGTTGGTACTGGGGCGCATGCAATATTCGGAAGTGCCCTGACCCGGCTCAGGCTTTGTAACAGCGACACAAAGCCTTACATTTTGAAGTCCCTGGAACGGCATGTTCCGGCGTTAATCTCCTTGCCAGCTTCATCTTTGGTAGCACTGATAAACCAGACAAGGAGAAATGCCATGCTGTCCAAGAAACTGATCGCCATTGCCATCGCTTCCCTCGCCGTTTCCTCCGCCTTTGCCCAATCCTCACCGCCGCCGGCTCCCGGCCCCGTTGGCCAGGACATCCGCAACGATCGCGCCGACTTACGCCGCGACAATCGGGATATCCGCCAGGACAACCGCGACATCCGCAACGACCGTGCCGATTTGCGCCAGGACAACCAGGCTGTGGGCCAGGATCGCGGGGCGCTGAACCAGGCGGAAGGCCAGCGTCGCCAGGATCTGCGGACCCTGCGCAGCGATGAGCGGGCCGGCAATACCCAGGCCGTCGCCAACGACCGCGCCGCCCTCCATGGTGACAATGCCAATGTGCGCCAGGATCGCCAAGCCATGGGGCACGACATGCACGAACGCCGTGAAGACCGCCGCGATCTGCACCAGGATCAGCGGGAACGCCACGAAGACCGGGGGGATCGTCGCGAGGATCGCCGCGATCTGCATCAGGACCACCAGGAGCGCCGCGAACATCGCGAGCACCGTCGGTAATTCCTCGTGACGCTGATGGCGGGCGGCTGGATCGCCCGCCGCTTGCAAAAAGGATGCACTGATGAGATTCCTGATCCCCTTTGTATTGCTCTTCACCAGCGCTGCCTTTGCCGCCCCTCCAGGTGATGTCGGAGGTTGTGCCGCGGATACTCAGCGCTTTTGTGCCCAATCGGGAGCGGGCAAGGCCACCATGGATTGTCTGCTGGACCACCAGCAGGAAGTATCGGACGCCTGCTACGACACCTTGAAGCAGCATCTGCAACAGCAACAGGGATTCCAGGCATGCAAGACCGATGCGGAATCCCTTTGCCGAGGAACACAGCCGGGTGGCGGCCGCATCGTGCGCTGTTTGATGGAGCACCAGCAAGCGTTGTCCGATGCTTGCTATGACACGCTTGCCCGGAAAAAGAAAGACAAGGAGTAGCACCATGAGAACGAGACGATTACATCTATTACTGGCCACCGCCTTCGCGGCATCAGCTTGCCTGAGCACCCTCGCCCATGCGGACAGCGTAGACTTCCGTGTTAACAGCGGTGACTTTTCCATTGGCGTGGATATCGGTACGCCGCCTCCCCCCATGCGGGTGGAAGTCGTGCCCCCGCCCCGCAGCGGCTATGTCTGGGTTCCCGGTTTCTGGGGATGGGACGGTCATCGCCACGTCTGGCAAGAAGGCTATTGGGAGCATGAACGTCCCGGTTATGCCTATGCACCTGGCCGCTGGGAGCGCCATGGCGAGCAATGGCACTTTGAACCCGGGCGCTGGCAAGCCATGCGCAAGGAGGAACGTCGGGAAGAACGACATGAGCAGGAGTACCGCGAACACAAGGAACGGGAACATGAAGAGCGGGAACACGAGCACCATGAGCGGGATCGCGACGACTATCGTCGATAAGGTTCTTCCCCTGCCGGTGGCGGTTACCGCCACCGGGAAGCCCGCGCTAATCGATGCGGGGGAAATTGACCCGAAAGCACACACCCTGCCCCTGTTGGGGCGAGACGATATCAATGTGGGCGCCATGGCGTTGCGCCACTTCCTGCACGATGGCCAAGCCCAGGCCGGTACCGGGTATGCCTGCATTGGCAGGGGGGCCGCGGAAAAAGCGTTCGAAGATGCGGTCGCGTAATTCCGGAGGAATGCCGGGGCCGTTGTCCTCCACTTCCAAATACCCGCCTTTCCCTTCCTCCGTTCCGCAACGCACGGTGATGTGCCCGCCAGCCAAGGTGTAGACGATGGCGTTGTCGATCAGGTTGGCCAGCAGTTCCCGCAGCAGCCAGGGCGACCCTGTCACCTCGGCCTTCTCGGTTTCGAAGCCCAGGTCGATATGTTTGGCCAGCGCATCGTCGAGGAACTCCGAAGCGGCCTCCTCGCACAGCTTGCTCAAATCGATGGTCTGGAATTCGTGGGCAAGGTCCGCCTCCGGCAGGGAGCGGGCCAGGGCCAGCATTTGGTGGGTCATGTGGGACAGGCGACGGAAAGCATCCCGCAATTTCGCCAGGCGCGGCCGCACGTCTTCCGGCAGGTTTTCCGCCGCCAGTTCCAGTTGGGTTTGCAGCGCGGCGATGGGCGTGCGCAATTGATGGGCGGCGTTGCTGATGAAGGCCTGCTGCGCCTCGTGGGCGCGGCGCAGGTTTTCCATATGTCCGTTGATGGCGGCAATCAGCGGCACGACTTCAGCGGGCACGTCGTTCTCGGGAAGAGGCCTGAGGTCGCCGGGGCCGCGCCGGGAAATGGTCTCCCTGAGGCCCACCAGCGGGGCCAAGGCGAGGCGGACGCCGAAGTAGACGACCAGCAGGGTGGCCGCCACCAGCAGCAGATCGGCCACCGCCGTGATGACGACGGCGCGGGTGGCGGCGTCCTCGCGTTTGTGTACGGTTTCTGCGACCACGATGAGGATGGTTTCCTCGGGCCCCGGGGCGCGATAGGTGGCGACCCGGACATTTTGGCCGCGCAGCACCGCGTCTTGGAAGGATGTGCCGCCTTCCGCCGGCATCTCCTCGTTCGCCGCGGCGTGCAAGTCCGCGTCGCCGGCAACGCGGCGCCCTTCGTTGTCGTAGATGGCAAAGAAAATGTGATCGAAGGGATCGGTGCGCAACAAGGCTTCCGCCGAAGGGGGGAGGTCCACCTTCACTTTGCCCTGGTGCTGCCCCACCAGGGCCGCCAGGGCCACGGCGGAACTGGCGAGGGCGTGATCGTAGGCATTGTTGGATTGGGACAGGTTGGAGCGGTAGTCCGACCATACCGAAATCGCCACCACCGACAACAGGGGTAGCAGGAGAAAGCGCAGCAGCCGGCTGCGCAGGCTGGCCGAACTTCTCAAGGCGTCGCCTTTATTGCTGGCCAAGATCGTCAATGCGGTAGCCGATGCCACGCACGGTGCGGATACTGACGCCGCCGGAGCCGTTTGTTCCTGCTTCCAGCTTCGCCCGCAGGCGGGAGACGTAGATTTCCACGGCGTTGGGGGTCAGCTCGTTATCCCAGCGGGACAGGCTTTCCACCAGCTTCTGCTTGCTGACCACCTTGGGCGCGGCCAGCATCAGTTGTTCAAGGATGTCCCATTCGCGCCCGGTGAGTTCGATGGATTTCCTGTCCAGGGTGGCCGTGCGGGCGGAAAGGTCCAGGGTCAGGTTGCCCAGCTCCAGCAAGGAACTGGTGG
>RXJP01000001.1:49430-53115 GCA_003963315.1 Rhodocyclaceae bacterium
GGCTGCGTCGGATCAGCGCCCGAATCCGGGCCAGCAGCTCCGGCAGCAGGAAGGGTTTTGTCATGTAGTCGTCTGCGCCGATATCGAGACCCGTGACCCGGTCTTCCATGGCATCCCGGGCGGTGAGTACCAGTACCGGCACCTCCACGCCGCGGCGGCGCAGGCGGCGGATCAGCTCCAGCCCATCCATGCCCGGCAGCCCGATGTCCACCAGGGCCAGATCGTAGGCGGTATGGGCCAGGGCGGATTCCGCCGGCTCTGCCGCCACCGCCCGGTCCACCGTGAATCCCGCGCCTCCCAATCCTTCCATCAGGCCGGCCGCTACCGTGTCGTCGTCTTCCACCACCAGGATGCGCATGGCATTCCTTTCATTTGTTCACTCGGGGATCACATCGTCGCCGCTCACATTATCCGCATTCCCGCGCAAGGCGCGAAGGGCCAGCAGGGGTAGCAGTATCAGGGTGAATACGGTGGCGGTAATGACCCCGCCGACGATCACGACCGCGAAGGGGCGCTGCGTCTCGGCGCCGATGCCGTGGGAAAGGGCCGCCGGCAGCAGGCCCAGCCCGGCCATCAGGGCCGTCATCAGGATGGGCCGCAGGCGCGACACAGCGCCGTCCATCACCGCCAGAAACATGCCCTTGCCGTTGTCCACCTGACTGATGATTTCCTCCAACAGGATTACCCCGTTCTGCACGGAGATGCCGGCCACGGCGATGAAGCCCACTGCGGCGGAGACGGACAGATGCAAGCCGGTGAGGCCCAGGGCGAACAGGCCGCCGGTGATATTGAAGGGGAGCAGCAGGAGCACCATGCCGGCGAAGCGCATGGAGCGGAAGGCCCAGAACAGCAGGGCGAAAATGCCCAACAGGGAAGCGGGCACGATCACTGCCAGGCGCTTCATGGCCCGCTGCTGGTTCTCGAATTGGCCGCCCCAGACAACGTGGTAACCCTCCTGGAGCTTCACTTCCGCGGCCACCCGGGCCATGGCCTCGGCAACGAAACTGCCCTGGTCGCGGCCCTGCAGGTTGGCCTTCACCGCCACCAGGCGGCCGCCGGATTCCCGGGCGATGCGGGAAGCGCCTTCCCGCACTTCCACCGTCGCCACGTCGCCGATACGGATGGTGCTGCCGCTGCCGGGCAAGGCCAGGGGCAGGGCGGCGATATCCTCGGCGCTCTGGCGGAAATCGGCGGCCAGGCGCACCGAGATGTCGAAGCGCCGTTCGCCTTCGTAATAGCCGCCCACGGCGTTGCCACCCAGGGCTGTTTGCACCACATTGCCCACATCGTTGACCGATAGGCCCAGGCGACCGAGTTTGACGCGGTCCGGCGTCACCACCACTTCGGGCTGGCCACCGGGCAGTACGGCTGCCACATCGCGGCTGCCCTCGGTGTCCTTGAGGATGGCGGCGATCTGCTGGGCCTTGTCCTGGAGGATGTCCAGGTCGGGGCCGAACACCTTCACCGCGATTTCGCCTTTCACGCCGGAGAGGGATTCCTCCACGTTGTCCTGGATCACCTGGGAGAAGTTGGTGGGCAGGCCGGGAATCACGTCCATCTTGTGGGCCATGTCCTCCACCAGCGCATCCTTTTCCTTGAAGCGCCATTCGCTCCTGGGTTGCAGGTCGGCCAGGATCTCGATGTTGTTGGGCCCCTTGGGATCGGTGCCGTCGTCGGGGCGGCCGACGTGGCTCATCACCGTCTTCACTTCCGGATAGCCGCGCAGGATGCCCCGTACCGAACGCTCCACTTCCTTGCTGTATTCCAGGGAGGAACCGGGCGGCAGCGAGATGGTGAGCCACAGATTGCCTTCATCCAGCTTGGGCAGGAACTCGCTGCCGAGGGACAGCATCACCGCCAGGGCCAGGGCCAGCACCGCCGCCGCCGTGGTGAGGGCGGGCTTATTGTCCCGGGACAGGCGTTCGAGCAGGGCGCGGTATCGCTGCTGCAGGCGCGCCAACCAGTGCAGATGGCGCTCCCGCAGGTCGCTACGCACCACAGCGTAGGAAAGCAGGGTGGGCGCCAGGGTCAGGGTCAGCAAGACAGCGCCGAGCAAGGAGAAGGAGAGCGTCAGCGCCACCGGCGAGAAGATGCGGCCCTCCACCCGCTGAAAGGTGAAGATGGGCAGGAAGGCGAGGATGATGATGGCCTTGGAGAAGAGGATGGGCTTGGCCAGGCTGGCGGTGGTGGAGCGCAGCACCTCCAGGCGGCGGCCGGTTACGTACTCCGGGCGGCCTTCCGCATGATGCAGGGCCAGGCGCACCATCAGCGCTTCCACCAGCACCACCGCGCTGTCGATGATGATGCCGAAGTCCACCGCACCGAGGGAGATCAGGTTGGCCGGCACGCCCTTGAGATCCATCAGCAGGAAGGCGAACAACAGGGTCAGCGGAATGATGGTGGCCACCACCAGGGCGGCGCGCCATTCCCGCAGGAAGATCACCAACACCGACACCACCAGCAAGGCGCCGACGAAGAGGTTCTCGCTCACGGTATGCACCGTGTGGCTCACCAGCTCTGTCCGCTCATACACCGGCTTGATTTGCAGGCCCTTGGCCAGGCCGCCATGGTTGAGGGCCTCCACCGCGGCGCGCACCGCCAGCACCACCTTGGAAGGATCTTCTCCCTTGGCCATCAGCACGATGCCTTCCACCACGGAATCCTGCTCGTTCACGGAAACGATGCCAGACAGGGGACGATCCCCTTCCGTCACCGTCGCCACGTCGCCCACGGTGACGGTCTTGCCGTCCTTGGCCAGCAAGGTGGCTAGGCGCACATCGTCGATGTTATGGAACAGGCCGCCCAGACGCACCACCAGGCCTTCGTCGCCCCGGCGCAGCAAGCCGCCGGAAGCATTCTGGTTGTTGTTGGCCAGGGCCTGCTGCAACTGATCCAGGGTCACGTTGTAACGGGCCAGGCGGCGCGGATCCACCTGAACCTGGATTTCCTTCACCGCACCGCCGAAGCTGGTGACGTCGGCTACGCCCGCCACGCGGCGCAGCGCGGGCCTTATCACCCAATCCTGTACGGCGCGCACTTCCCGCGGCGGCATGCCTTCCGGCGTCTGGATCACGTAGCGGTAGATCTCCCCCACCGCCGTGGCCAGGGGGCCGAGCTGAGGCGTAATGCCCGGGGGAAAGTTCACGTTCTGCAACTTTTCCATCACCTGGTTGCGGGCGAAGTAGTCGTTGGTGCCGTCGGCGAAGGTGAGCGTTACCACCGAGAGCCCGGTGATGGATACCGAGCGCACATTGGTGGCCCGGGGCACGCCGCTCATTTCCCGCTCCACGGGAATGCTGACGGCCCGCTCCACTTCCTCCGGCGACTGCCCGGGGTATTGGGTCACCACCTGCACCTGCACGTCCTGCACATCGGGGAAGGCTTCCACCGGCAGATCCTGGAAGGCGCGCAGGCCCACCACCGCCATGGCGGCCACCATCACCAGTACGAACAGGCGCTGGCGGATGACGAAATTGGCTAATTTCGCCAGCACTTATTCAGCCCCCGCCAGTTCGGATGCCAGGAGCATGGCTCCCTTGACCACAATGCGGTCGCCGGCCTTGATATTGCTGTCTTCGGCCAGATACACGTATTCCCTGTCCTGGCGCAGCACTTTGACCGGACGGCGGACGAATTCTCCCGGTGCGGCTTCCACGAACAAGGTTGTCGTCAGGCCCTGGGTCAG
>RXJP01000123.1 GCA_003963315.1 Rhodocyclaceae bacterium
CTTGATGTCCAGGCAGCCGGCCAGCACCATGGGCTGGTTGGCGACGATGCCGACGGTCTGGCCTTCCATGCGGGCGAAGCCGATCACGATGTTCTTGGCGTGGTCGGGTTGCAACTCGAAGAAGTCGCAATCGTCCACCATCTTGATGATGAGTTCCTTGATGTCGTAGGGCTTGTTGGCGTTATCCGGCACCAGGGTGTCCAGGCTGTAATCCAGGCGATCCGCCGGATCGTCGGTGGGATGGATGGGCGCCTTTTCCTTGTTGTTCAAGGGCAGGTAGCTGAAGAACCGGCGCAGCATCACCAGGGCTTCCACGTCGTTTTCGAAGGCCAGGTCGGCCACGCCGGACTTGCCGGTATGGGTCACGGCGCCGCCCAGTTCCTCGGCGGTGACTTCCTCGTGGGTCACCGTCTTCACCACTTCCGGGCCGGTGACGAACATGTAGGAGGTGTCCTTCACCATGAAGATGAAGTCGGTCATGGCTGGGCTGTACACCGCGCCGCCGGCGCAGGGGCCCATGATCATGGAAATCTGCGGCACCACGCCGGAGGCCAGCACATTGAGCTGGAACACGTCGGCATAGCCGCCCAGGGCGGCCACGCCTTCCTGGATCCGCGCACCGCCGGAATCGTTGAGGCCGATCACGGGCGCGCCCACCTGCATGGCCTTTTCCATGACCTTGCAGATCTTCTCGGCATGGGTCTCGGACAGGGCGCCGCCATAGACGGTGAAGTCCTGGGAGAAGACGAAGACCATGCGGCCGTTGATGGTGCCATAGCCGGTCACCACGCCATCGCCGGGGATCTGCTGGTCGGCCATGCCGAAGTCGGTGCAGCGGTGCTCCTTGAACATGTCCCATTCTTCGAAGGTGCCCGGATCGAGCAGCAGTTCGATGCGTTCGCGGGCGGTCAGCTTGCCTTTGGCGTGCTGGCTGTCGATACGCTTCTGGCCGCCGCCGAGGCGGGCCCTTTCGCGTTTTTCGTCGAGCTGGTGAATGATGTCATGCATAGGAGACTCCCTTTAAAAGGCGGCGAATTTCATTTTGGTGAATCAATGGTTCAAACAGTCGAGCAGGGCGTGAGCGGCGGCGGCCGGCGTGGTGCGGCCCTCCTCGACGGAACGGATAAGCGCGGGCAGGTTTTCCTGCACACGGGGGTGGCGGCGGAAATGCTGGTGCAGGCCGCTTTCGATGAGCTGCCACATCCAGGCCAGGGACTGGTGTTGGCGCTTGGCGGCAAACTCTCCCGTGGGCTTGAGGGCGGCCTGGTAGGCCTCCACCTGGGCCCAAAAGTCAGTGATGCCCTGCTTGTGCAGGGCGGACAGCGCCACCACCGGCGGGGTCCAGTGGGGCGAGGCGGGGCGCAGCATGTGCAGGGCGTTCTTCCACTGCGCCCGGGCCACTGCGGTGGCCTGGGGATCGATGTCGGCCTTGTTGATCACCACCAGGTCGGCGATCTCGACGATGCCTTTCTTGATGGCTTGCAGGTCGTCGCCGGCATTGGGCAACTGCAACAGGCAGAACATGTCCACCATGCCGGCCACGGTGGTTTCGGATTGGCCGACACCCACGGTTTCGATGATGATGACGTCGTAGCCCGAAGCTTCGCAGAGCAGCATGGCTTCCCGCGTCTTCTCTGCGACGCCGCCCAGGGAGCCCGACGACGGGCTGGGTCGGATGAAGGCTTCCTCCCTTTGGGAGAGCAGTTCCATGCGGGTTTTGTCGCCCAGGATGGAGCCGCCGTTCACCGAGGAGGAAGGATCAATGGCCAGCACCGCCAGGCGCTTGCCCTGCTCGATCAACCAGACGCCGAGGGCTTCGATGAAAGTGGACTTGCCGGCGCCTGGCACACCGGAGATGCCGATGCGGATGGCATTTCCAGCATGGGGCAACAAGGCGGCCAGGACATGCTGGGCCCGCTCCTGATGGTCTGGCCGGGTGGACTCCACCAGCGTGATGGCCTTGGCCAATGCCCGGCGCTGGCCGGCCAGGACACCGTCTACCAGTGTCTGGTCGGCTGGGTCGAGCAGATTGGCCTGGACCATGGGCTTGCCTTGGCTTTTCCTGCGCGGCCAGCGATCAGCCGCGGGCCTTGCGGATTTCTTCCAGCACCTTGGCGGCGGAATCCTCGATCCGGGTGCCGGGGCCGAACACGGCCTTGGCGCCTGCCTTGAAGAGGAAGTCGTAGTCCTGGGCGGGAATCACACCGCCGGCGAAAACGATGATGTCGTCGCCGCCTTGGTCCTTGAGGGCCTTGACCAGGGCCGGCAACAAAGTCTTGTGGCCGGCGGCCAGGGAGGATACGCCGACGGCATGGACGTCGTTCTCGATGGCCTGGCGGGCGGCTTCTTCCGGGGTCTGGAACAGGGGGCCCATGTCGATGTCGAAACCGAGGTCGGCGTAGGCCGTGGCCACCACCTTGGCGCCCCGGTCATGGCCGTCCTGGCCCAACTTGGCGATCATGATGCGGGGACGGCGTCCTTCTTCCTCGGCGAACTTGGCCACGTCGGCCTTGAGTCCTTCCCAGTTGTCCTGACCTTCCACGACACCTCCGTACACACCCGAAATGGTTTGGTTGTTGGCGCGGAAACGGCCGAAGATCTTTTCCAGCGCATCAGAAACCTCGCCCACGGTAGCACGAAGACGGATGGCCTTGACGGTAAGGTCGAGCAGATTGCCCTCGCCGCTTTCGGCGGCCTTCGTCAGCGCGTCGAGGGCGGCATTGACGGCGGCGCTGTCGCGGCTGGCACGGATGCTCTTGAGGCGGGCGATCTGGGACTCGCGCACGGCGTGGTTGTCGATATCCAGGATATCGATGGCGTCTTCCTTGGCCAGCTTGTATTTGTTCACGCCGACGATCACGTCCTTGCCCGAGTCGATGCGGGCCTGCTTGTCGGCGGCGCAGGTTTCCACCTGCATCTTGGCCCAGCCGGATTCCACGGCCTTGGTCATGCCGCCCATGGCTTCGATTTCCTCGATGATGGCCCAGGCCTTGTCGGCCATGTCCTGGGTCAGCTTTTCCATCATGTAGGAACCGGCCCAGGGATCCACCACGTTACAGATGTGGGTCTCTTCCTGGATGATGAGCTGGGTATTGCGGGCGATGCGGGAGGAGAACTCGGTGGGCAGGGCGATGGCTTCGTCCAGGGCGTTGGTGTGCAGGGACTGGGTGCCGCCAAACACGGCTGCCATGGCTTCGATGGTGGTGCGCACCACGTTGTTGTAGGGATCCTGCTCGGTCAGGGACCAGCCCGAGGTCTGGCTGTGGGTACGCAGCATCATGGACTTGGGGCTCTTGGCGTTGAAGCCCTGCATGATCCGCCACCACAACTGGCGGGCGGCGCGCATCTTGGCGATTTCCAGGTAGAAATTCATGCCCACCGCCCAGAAGAAGGACAGGCGACCGGCGAAGGTGTCCACATCCATGCCGGAGGCGACGCCAGTGCGCACGTATTCCATGCCGTCGGCCAGGGTGAAGGCCAGTTCGATGGCCTGGTTGGCCCCGGCTTCCTGGATGTGGTAACCGGAAATAGAGATGGAGTTGAACTTGGGCATCTTCTCCGCCGTGTAGGCGAAGATGTCCGCGATGATCTTCATCGAGGGCTTGGGCGGATAGATGTAGGTATTCCGCACCATGAACTCTTTGAGGATGTCGTTCTGGATGGTGCCGGAGAGTTGCTCCTGGGCCACGCCCTGTTCCTCGGCGGCGACGATGTAGCCCGCCAGGATGGGCAGCACGGCGCCGTTCATGGTCATGGAGACGGAAATCTTGTCGAGGGGGATGCCATCGAACAGGATCTTCATGTCCTCCACGGAGTCGATGGCCACCCCGGCTTTGCCCACGTCGCCGACGACGCGGGCATTGTCCGAGTCGTAGCCGCGGTGGGTGGCCAGGTCGAAGGCCACGGAAACACCCTGGCCGCCGGCCGCCAGGGCTTTGCGGTAGAAGGCATTGGAGGCTTCGGCGGTGGAGAAGCCGGCATACTGGCGGATGGTCCAGGGCCGGGCAGCGTACATGGTGGCCTGGGGGCCACGCTGGTAGGGGGCGAAGCCGGGAAGTGTGTCGGCGTAGGGCAGACCCTTGATATCCTCCGCGGTGTACAGCGGTTTCACGGTCAAGCCCTCGGGGGTGATCCAGTTGAGGGCGCTCACGTCGCCGCCGGGGGCGGACTTGGCGGCTGCCTTGTTCCAGGCGTCGAGGGAAGGAATATCCACTTGAGGGTGCTTGCTCATGTTCGGCCCTGCCTTGTTAAGTCGGTGAAGCGCAGCCTGGGCCGCGTTGCTGATTGTGATGGTTTTGGGGTGTCCGATGGTTGAATTCGGGTCAATTCGACTTACTTCTTGACATCAGGCACCCATACATAATACGTTATCCATAATTATGAATGCAAGAGACAGCCAAGGAAGTCCCTCCATGAACCCTCAACCCCTCGCCCGCGTCGCGCTCTACGAGGAAGTGGCCGAGCTGCTGCGCACCCGCATCTTCGCCCACGAACTGGCGCCGGGAAGCTGGATCGACGAGCAGACCATCGCCGACGGCCTGGGCATCTCCCGCACCCCCATGCGGGAAGCCCTCAAGGTGCTGGCTTCCGAAGGACTGGTGGTGCTCAAGCCGCGCCGGGGCTGTTATGTGGCCCAGCTCTCGGAACAGGACCTGGACGAAGTTTTCCCCGTCATGGCCCTGCTGGAGGGCCGCTGCGCCTTTGAAGCGGCCAGCAAGGCCACCGATGCCGATATCGTCCGGCTGGACGCCCTGCACGACGAGCTGGAAAAACACGCAGCGGCCGGCGATGCCGACAAGTTCTTCGTCGCCAACGATGCCTTCCACAGCGCGCTACAGGACATCGCCGGCAACGGTTGGCTCAAGCACCTGATCGACGATACCCGCAAGGTGATCAAACTCACCCGCCGCCACTCCCTGCAACTGGAAGGCCGGGTGGAGCAGTCCCTGGTCGAACACCGGGAAATCATGGCCGCCCTGCGCAAGAAAGACCCGGCCCTGGCCGCCCAACGCATGCACGATCACCTGCTCTCGGGCCGGCAAGCCCTGGTGAAGCTGGGCGGGAACTAGCCAAGACGGGCGGGGACGAAGTGCAGCCAGGGCGATGCGGTCGAACACCCGTCGCCGACACGCGGGGCTCCGGGGTACACCTTTTCGTGAGGTTCCAACACTTGCAGGTACTGGGCGACTTTCTTCGCCCGGATCCCGGTTTTTCGCGGCCTGAATCCTGAACAGCATGGCATAGCGATGCCGCCTGTCCGCGGTTGTGCCTGAGCCCCCAAGATGAACCGTGGTGCCGCGTCAACGAGCGCGCCCAATTCCCCTGGTTTGCAAATACCCCCAGGGCGGGGCGATGGAAGGCTTGACCGGTTGCCTTTTCATTTCAACGTTCCCGATTCCCGCTTAAACAAACGCCCATAAGAATTGAATTCTTTTGTCATTACATTTTTACCCTGCCGTCCTGCGCACATCATCGCCATCCTCTTCCCCTGACGTCGTGCATCTCAGTTCCCCTTCAAAACTGGCACAATGCATCGCCGGATTCAGCCAACGACGACAGGACCCGTTTTGCAGCCACAGGACAACAACCCGCCCCAGCGCGTCATCAAGGTTCGCCGCGACTACAACACCTGGGTGGCGCGGGAGACCCTTGAGGATTACGCCCTGCGCTTCACCCCGCGCAGCTTCCGCAAGTGGTCGGAAACCCGGGTGGCCAATACGGCTTTCGGCGCGGCTTCCTTCCTGGTGTTGGAGGCGGTGGGCGCGACGCTGTTGGTGAACTACGGCTTCATCAACGCCTTCTGGGCCATCCTCGCCACCGGCCTCATCATCTTCCTCACCGGCCTGCCCATCAGCGTTTACGCCGCCCGCTACGGGGTGGACATGGACCTGCTGACCCGGGGCGCGGGTTTCGGCTATATCGGCTCCACCATCACCTCGCTGATCTACGCCACCTTCACCTTCATCTTCTTCGCCCTCGAGGCGGCCATCATGGCCTATGCCCTGGAATTGGGCTTTGGCATTCCGCCGGCCATGGGCTACCTGATCTGCGCCCTGGTGGTGATTCCCCTGGCCACCCACGGCGTCACCGCCATCAGCAAGCTGCAAACCCTGACCCAGCCCCTCTGGCTGGTGCTGCTGGTGCTGCCCTACCTCTTCGTCCTTACCCGGGAGCCGGCGGTGCTGTCCGGCCTGTGGGGCTACGGCGGCGGCTTCAGTCTGGCGCTGTTCGGCGCGGCCCTGACGGTGGGCATCGCCCTCATCACCCAGATGGGGGAGCAGGTGGACTACCTGCGCTTCATGCCCGAGCCCACCCCCGGCAACCGCCGCAGTTGGTGGCTCAATGTCATCATCGGCGGCCCGGGTTGGGTGTTGCTGGGGGTGGTGAAGATGCTGGGCGGCGCGCTGCTGGCCTGGCTGGTGCTGCGTAGCGGCGTGGCCGCCGACAAGGCGGTGGACCCCAACCGCATGTACCTGGCGGGCTTCTCCCAGGTGTTCGACCATGGCACCGTGGCGGTGGCGGTGACGGTGGTGTTCGTGGTCATCTCCCAGCTCAAGATCAATGTCACCAACGCCTACGCCGGTTCCCTGGCCTGGTCCAACTTTTTTGCCCGCCTCACCCACAGCCATCCCGGCCGGGTGGTGTGGATGGTGTTCAACACCCTGATCGCGCTGATGCTGATGGAGCTGGACCTGTTCCAGGCCCTGGGCCAGGTGCTGGGCCTGTATTCCAACGTGGCCATCTCCTGGATGGTGGCGGTGGTGGCCGACCTGGTCATCAACAAGCCCCTGGGCCTTTCGCCGCCGGGCATCGAGTTCAAGCGCGCCCATCTCTACGACATCAATCCGGTGGGCGTGGGCGCCATGGGCGTCGCCTCGGCCCTGTCCATCGCCGCCTTCCTCGGCGTGTTCGGCACAGAAGTGAAGCCCTACGCCTCCTTCATCGCCCTGGCCACGGCCCTGGCGGTGTCACCCCTGATCGCCTGGGCCACCCAGGGCCGCTACTACCTGGCACGCACGCCGGAGAAGGCCGATGCCGGACGCAGCCACACCTGCTGCATCTGCGAGCGGGAATACGAGGGCGACGACATGGCCCACTGCCCCGCCTACCAGGGGCCGATCTGTTCCCTCTGCTGTTCCCTCGATGCCCGCTGCAACGACCTGTGCAAGCCCCAGGGCCGCCTCTCCAGCCAGTGGGCGGCCCTGCTGGCGCAATTGCTGCCGAAGCAGGTGCTGCCCCTGCTGGACACCGGCCTCGGCCATTACCTGCTGCTGATGTCCGCCGTGGTGCCCGGCCTCTGCTTGCTGCTGGGCCTGCTCTACTACCAGGAGCTGATTTCCCTGCGCCCCGATCAGCAGGTGCTGGTGCCCCATTTGCAGCAGACCTTCGTCAAGGCGTTCTCCGCCTTGCTGCTCGTTTCCGGCATTGCCGGCTGGTGGCTGGTGCTCACCCACAAGAGCCGGCAAGTGGCCCAGGAAGAGTCCAACCGGCAGACCCATCTGCTGATGCACGAAATCGAATCCCACCGCCGCACCGACGAAGCCCTGCAAAAGGCCAAGCACAGCGCCGACCTGGCCAACCAGGCCAAGAGCCGCTACATCACCGCCATCAGCCACGAACTGCGCACGCCCCTCAACAGCATCCTCGGCTACGCGCAAATCCTCGACGGCGACCCGTCCATCCCCGAACACCGGCGTCAGGCGGTGGGCGTGATCCGCAAGAGCGGCGACCACCTGCTCTCCCTGATCGAAGGCACCCTGGACATCGCCCGCATCGAGGGCGGCAAGCTCACCCTGGACGTGCAACCCCTGGCCTTCGCCGATTTCGTGCAGCAGATCGTGGACATGTTCGCCCTCCAGGCGCGCAAGAAGCGCCTCAGCTTCCACTACCAGCCGGAAGGGGAACTGCCCACCGTGGTGCGCACCGACGAACGCCGGCTGCGCCAGATCCTCATCAACATCCTCGGCAACGCGGTGAAGTTCACCGAGGCCGGCAGCGTCACCCTGCGCCTGCGCTACCAGCGGGAGATGGCCACCTTCGAGATCGCCGACACCGGCCCCGGCATTGCCGCGGAGGATGTGGAACGCATCTTCGAGCCCTTCGCCCAGGGCGGCGGCGAGGCCATCGCCGTGGGTGGCGCCGGCATCGGCCTCACCATCAGCAAGATGCTGGTGGATGTGATGGGCGGCGAGTTGGCGGTGGAAAGCGTGCAGGGCCAGGGCAGCCTGTTCCGCATCCGCGTCTTCCTGCCCCAGGTGCACGGCCCGGCGGCCCTGGCCAAGCCGCGCAGCGCCATGCCGGTGGGTTACAGCGGCATCCGTCGCCGTATCCTGGTGGTGGACAACGAACGGGTGGACAGGGAACTGCTGGTGAACGTCCTCGCGCCCCTCGGCTTCCAGATGGAACAGGCCGCCTCCGGCCTGGAGGCCTTGCAGGTGATTCCCCGCTTCCTGCCCCATTTGATCCTGATGGACCTGGCCATGCCCGGCATCGACGGCTGGGAGACCATCCACCGTATCCGCAGCGAAGGCCTGAGCGATGCCCCCATCGCCGTGATCTCCGCCAACGCCTTCGAAAAGGGCTTGCCGGACAACGGCCGCAAATCGGGCTTGCCGGCGGAGGACTTCATCCTCAAGCCGGTGCGTATCGACGAACTGCTGGACTGGATCGCCCTCAAGTTGCACATCCAGTGGGTGAGCGCCGAAGGCTCGGTGCCGACGCCGCCCCCGCCGGCCGCCGCCTACGACGATACGGCAGTCCCCACCGCCCTGGCGCGGGAACTGCAAAACCTCATCGACCTGGGCTATGTGCGCGGCATCATCGGCAAGTTGGCGGAAATCGAAGGGGAACATCCCGGCCTCGCCGGCTTCTGCGCCTCCCTGCGCCACCTGGCGCGCCAGTTCCAGTTCGAGGCCATGAACGATCTGCTGCACCGGGCCGCCGCCAGGAACGCCCCATGAAACACCTGGGCGCCCCCATCGACCGCCTCACCGCCGACATCGTCCTCATCGTGGACGATGCGCCGGAGAACCTGGCCGTGCTCCACGACGCCCTGGACGAAGCCGGCTACACCGTGCTGGTGGCCACCAACGGCGAGAGCGCCCTGCAAAGGGCGCGGCAAAGCCTGCCCGACGTGATCCTGCTCGATGCGTTGATGCCGGGCATGGACGGCTTCGAAGTGGCGCGGCGGCTGAAGGCCGATTTCTCCACCCAGCACATCCCCCTGGTGTTCATGACCGGCCTCACCGAAACCGAACACGTGGTGGCGGCCTTCTCCGCCGGCGGCGCCGACTACGTCACCAAGCCCCTGCGCCCGCCGGAGGTGCTGGCCCGCATCGCCGCCCACATGCAGAACGCCCGTCAGATCAAGCAGGCCAAGCGCGCCCTGGACGCCTTCGGCCAGGCCACCTTGTCCATGCGCAGCGAAGACGGTCATCTGGTGTGGCAAACCGCCCTCGCCCGCAAGCTGCTGGGGGACTACTTCCCCGATTGCGGCGACGACACGCCGCTGCGCCTGCTGGCGTGGATGCGCGAGGCGGAAGCGGCCCGTAGCGGCCAAGGCGCGGCCCCCGGTCCGGTGGCGACGGAAGGATCGCGGCGATTGCTGGCCTCCCTTCATCCGCAACCGGAGCGGGCGGAAGAATGGCTGATCGCCCTCTGGGAGGAAAACGACGGCATCGAAGTGGACGCCCTGATGGGCGCCTTCCGCCTGACCCAGAAGGAAGGCGAAGTGCTCTACTGGGTGGCCCGGGGCAAGACCAGCAAGGACATCGGCGACATCCTCGGCAGCAGCCCGCGCACGGTGAACAAGCACCTGGAGCACGTGTTCGAAAAGCTGGGCGTGGAAACCCGCACTGCGGCGGCCAACCTGGCCATCACCCGGCTGCGGGATTTGCGCCATCCGGCCAAGGGCTGAGCGGGCAGCTAAGGAAGGTCTGATTGATTCCGTTCGCGTTGAGCCTGTCGAAACCCATACCCCAGCAATGCAGGGCCACTTCGTCAAGCTCAGCCCGAACGGTGGAGCCCTAATCGGGCTTTCCCTAAATCACCTGCCGAACCAAAACCGCCACCGCTTCCGCACCCCGCGCAGTAGGGGCGAAAGCGGCGGCGGGGAGGGAAAGGCTTAGAACTGCAACTGGGTGCCGATGATGATGCGGTTCACGTCGGCGGCGGAAGTCACCTGGTTCTTGGAATAGGTGGCGCTGATGCGGGCGTTGTGGCCATCGATGATGTAATTCAGGCCGAGGTCGGTCTGCTTGGAAATCACGCTGGTGAGATCGGCGTCGAACTTTTGGTAACGCAGCACCGGCTGGAACTTGCCCCAACCCACGGTATCGGGGAAAAGGTAGGCCGCGCCCAGCAGATGGGCCTTGCCCTGGGTGATGCCGCCCACGTTGGCGGTAACACCTGCGCCACCGAAGCCAGCAGCCACGTCGGTGACGTTGTTGGTGTCGTACTTGTAGTACGCCCCTTCCAGGGTCAGCACGCCGATACCCACCTTCTTTTCCATCAGGGCATCCAGGCTCCAGGCCTTGTAGTCGCCCTTGAGCAGATTGGTGCCCACGCCGTCCTTCTGATACTGGGCCGACAAGCCCAGGGCCAGCACTTCCGCGCCACCGTAGTAGGTGCTGCTGGTGTAGTAGGCGGGGTTGGGTTCGGCATCCCAGAAGTTGTATTGCAGGCGGCCGGCATAGAGCAGGCTGCCGGAATCATTGGAGGCTCCGGCGATCTTGTTGTGGCCCTGGAACATACCGGCGGAATAGACGAACTTCTTGTCGGGCAACTTGCCCCACACGGTGAGGCCATCGTCGCGGCCGGCGAACTTGGCGGGGTATTGGGAGACCATGGGATAGGACCAGGTGTTCAGGTAGTAGGGACCGTCCAGGTTGGCCCGGTCGCTGGGCGGCAGCATGCGGCCCATCCAGACGTTGAAGCCGTCGGAGAACTCAAAGCGGGCGATGGCATCCAGCACCTGCACGCTGTTGTCGGCGGTCTTCTCGGTATTGAAGGTGCCCTTGACGATCTTGTTGAGGGACGCGCTGGTGTAGAGGCGGATGCTGTCCAGGTTGAAATCGGAAGAACGGGAAGTGCCGTTGGGGGCGCCGTTCTCCACGCTGGAATAGCTGGCGCGCATGCCGAGGCCGATGCTGACGGATTTGTCCTCGCCGAAGCTGATGGTGCCGCCGGCGTGGGCGCCGAAGGCCGAAAAACAGGCCAGGGCGACGGCGGAATTGAGCAGGGACGGCTTGAGGGAAGGATGACGGCGTGACTTCATGGTTGGCTCCTAGGCTTGCCCGAGGGATCGGGAAAAGGATTGATGAAAGTGGGTTGGGGTTGAGGGTTTGTTATGGGAGGAACGCCGCTGTATCGGCCAAGGGGCGGGCGCAGACGCCACCTTTTCGTCATACAGGCAACGGCCGCAGCATAGAGAGGGGGTGGCTGCGCCGAAATACGTCAGTTGGCGTATAGGCAGGGTGCAGGGATTTGGCCACCATGCCGACCATGAGCACGACGACGACAATTCAGCGCCGCGTCCGCGCAGTTCCTGCCGGCGCGGCGGTTTTTTTCCTGCTCATGCAGAGCGCCTGCGTGGAGGTGGCCTACAAGCGCGGCGCCGACGAGAGCAGCTTCGACGGCGCCCGCCAGCGCTGCCGCGCCGCCGTTGCGGCGGACTACGAACGCTGCATGGAAAAGGAAGGCTGGTCGGTATACAAACCCGACGACGAGAAGCTGAACCTGGCCCTCTCGCCCCAACCCGACAACCGCGGCGAGACCCCCGGTCCCCGGCCCGCCACCCTGCGCAGCGGCACGGTGGACGCCAAGGCCAGTTACCGCGTCGGCTCCTGGTGGCGCATCGGCGGCAACAGCGACAGCCTGCACGCCGACGCGGCCGCCTGCGCCGAATCGCTGCACGATACAGAAGGCATGCAGTCCCTATCCGGCGGCGGCTACCGGCTCAGCGGCGCATTGCTGCAATGCCTGGCCGGCAAGGGTTGGCGCGGCTTGCGGGCGGAGTGAGCAGCCCCTGGCCCTGGGTTTGGAGAAACACGGATTATTTCGCGGCGGAGAAACGCTTCCTTCACGCGAGCCAAAACCGCAACCCCTCCTGTCCTCCCCCTTCGACCAAGCTCAGGACAGGCTTATCAGGGGAGGGACCTACTGTCCAAAGCATCGCCACTCGAACTCCCCCCCTGACAAGGGGGGCGGGGGGGGGTTGCGGTCTTCGCCAATATCAAGGTCGCGGCGTCCGCAACTGCTGCATCGCCAGCGCCGCCGCCGCA
>RXJP01000018.1 GCA_003963315.1 Rhodocyclaceae bacterium
GGAGGCCGTTGCCGGTTTGGCTGTTGTAGCTGAGGGCGAGTTTGGGTTCGATGCCGGCGGTGCCGGGGGGGACTTGGATGGGGACGGTGTAGGTGGCAGCGCCGGTTTCATTCACCGAGAACTGGCCGCCCAGGTCCATGGGGCCGGCGAACGTGGGGAATGAGGTAAGCAGCAATACGCCCAATAACCACGTCACCACTGATCCTGCACCATGTCCATGATGGACTCTTTTCATACCCGACTCTCCCTGTTTTCCTGTGATGCAGGCGAGACGCGCAGTAGTACTCCGCGCTTGTCTGCAGTTCCATTGGACTCCTGCACACGGGCAATAAAATCCGAGCCGCATACTGAAGAATCCACTGATGACTGTCAATTAGACTAAAGACATAGATCAGCCATTGGGTGTTTTCTTAAAGAGGTTGTTCGAAGGTGTTGCAGCAGCAGGCATCGAATCTTTCGCAGGTCGATACACAAACCGCCAATCCTCCACCTTTTCCTTACCTTTGAACTCGGCGTCCGCCAAGGCAAACCCCGAGCGCTTCATGGGCGCTGCTTTACTCAGGCTATACACCCCCATGATGCCGCCCTCCGGCGCCGACACGAGGCCCCAAACATTCTGCCCTGTCAGAGGATCGCGATATACCTGACGCAGGTGCCGCTGCGTTTTAAGGAAACGGTTGTCCTTCGCCAAGTCATCCAACGTGGCCGGGTAGCGTTTCACCAACCCCGGCGAGCGCTCGTAATAGCTGGCGATGGCGGCCCGGAATTGGTCGCCGATGGTGAGCAGTTCGTCTTCCTTCTCTCGCTGTCGCTCGACGGACCACAAGGAGCCCACTGCCGCCAGGGCGACACCGCTGAGGGCCACGGCAAACAACAGGGCCAGATAGGTGAAGCCTGCTTGTAGCTTCCCTTGGCGTTTCATTGCCTTGCTCCTGTGCCATGCCACCCTACCAATCCTTGTAGGCGGTGCCATCCCGAGCCGTCCCTGTCGCCCCGCTCTTCACATCGAAGACAGCACCTTTCTGAGGTGCCGGAGGGGCCACGATGACCCAGGTGGTGTCGCTGTCGGTGATGGGATCGATGGGGATCTTGCGCAGATAGCGCTGCTTCACCAGGTCATCCAGGGTACTGGGGTAAGTGCCTTTGTCGCCATAGAATTTGTCCAGGGTGGAACGCAGGGTGAACAGGTTCTCCCGCAGCACGGATTCCTTGGCCTTATCCACGCTACCGGTATAGCGCGGGGCGGCCAAGGACAAGAGTGTGGCGATGATGGCCAGCACCACCAATAATTCCACCAGCGTGAATCCTCGTTCCTTGCGCGCCATGGTCATCGGTCACCAGTCCTTGTAGGGAACGCCGTTCAGACCATCGCCTGCGGCCAAAGAGTACACGTCAAAGACATCCTTGCCTGCCTTGGGCTCTTCATGGCTGGAGTCGTAGCAACGCAAACCCCAGGCTTTTGCGTTGCCTGCCCCACTATCGTCTTTCATGGGATCCCGGGGAATCTGGCGCAGGAAACGCAGGGTTCCGTTCTTGGGGTTCTTCGCATCCGGAACGCCCTTCACCAGTTCGTCAAGTGAGTGGGGATAGCCTGCTTCGTCTGCCTTACGTTCGATGCGTCCATCATCCACCGCCTGCTTATAGGCGTCGATGGCTTTGCGCATCGTTCTCAAACTCTCCCGCAGTTCCTGCTCCCGCCCCCGTTGCACTGCCACCTCGGCCAAGGGGATCACCGAGCTGGCCAAGATGCCGACGATGACCAGGGTCACCAGCAGTTCCACGATGGTGAAGCCCTGCAGACGCCTCAGACCACCTAGCCTCATGGATTGATCGTCACCCCATAAGGCGGCGGCAACAACACCCTGGGCGAGGCCTCCCCTTGCACGATGGGGGCAGCATTGAGCAGCTTGAGTTCTGTCGGCGACTTCGCCACCAGGGCCCGTAGTGTCACTGTCGCGACGGCATCCTCGCCCGAGGTGCCGGCCACGTCGGTGCGGGTCACGCTGACGAAGAACTTGCCGCTGGCACTGTCCACATTGTTGGAGAAATTGGTGGTGCCGCCATCCTGCTTGAAGAAGCCGCCTTCGCTAATCTCCACCACCTGGAAGGCCGCCGGATCGTAGCCCACCTGGAAAGGCAGGCTGCGAATATTGCCGTCGGTCTTGAGACGTAAAACCAGCTTGACCGTGTCGCCCTGCTTCACGTCCTTGGGGCCTTGCCAGTTGAGGGAAATGTTCTTGGCAGGGCCTACCGGGGCCGATGGATCGACGTTGCCCCCCCCTACTCCATCGGCACCAGTGGCTGGGGCTGGGCCTGCGCTCGCATCACTGGGCTTCGGTGCGGGCGGATTCAGGTTCAGGGGCTTGGTGCGCAGATTGGTTTCCGTCCCTGACCAAAACTCGCCGCTCATGGCGTCGGGACGGACGATATTCCGCACAAGGTGCGGCGTGATGGACAGCACGATCTCGGTCTTGGTGCGCTGGTCCTGCTGGCTGGAGAAGAGCCGGCCCAGCACAGGCATGCTGGCCAGTCCCGGCACCCCACTGGCCGCCTTGCGGTCGGAGTCGTTAATGAGACCCGCCAGAATCTGGGTTTCCCCGTCCCTGAGACGAAGAACGGTATCGGCGTTGCGGGTGCCGATCTGGTAGGTCACCGTGCCGTTGTTGGTGGTGGTCTGGCTGGTGATGGAACTCACTTCCAGGCCGATCTTGATGGCCACATCGTCCTGCAGGTGGATGTCCGGTTCCACATTCAGCTTGAGGCCCACATCCAGGTACTGGACGTTGTCCGAGACAAGGCCGGTGGCGGTGGTGGTGGTGGTGATGACTGGCACCTTGTCGCCGATCATGATCTTGGCTTTCTCGTGGTTGCGCACCCGGATGCGGGGATTGGCCAGGAGGTTGGTGAAGTTGTTGTCCTGACGCAGGTTGATGGTGGTGGCGGAAATCGTGGCGCCGATCTTGGTGGAATTGAGATGGCGCAGGGTATCCAGGGTCAGGGAGCCGCCGCTTCCGGCCAGGGGCGATAGGGTGAGCTGGTTCGGCCATTGGATGCCCAGTTTCAACAGGTCGTCCCGTTGCACTTCCAGTACTTCCACTTCCAGCATCACTTCCGGTTCGGCGATGTCGTGTAGGGCCACCAGTTTCTCCGCCAGACGGATGGCCTCGGGGGAATCTCGGATCACGATGAGGTTGAGTTTTTCGTCAACGACGATGTCCTTGGTTTTGAGGAGGGTCTTGAGAGTGGTCTGGATTTGCTTGACGTCGGCGTTCTGCAGATAAAAGGCCTTGACCATCAGGTCCTGGTATTCCTTTTGTTTTTCTGGGGTGTTGGGATAGATCAGCACCGTCTTGCTGTTGAGTATCTTCTTCTGGAGCTGGCTGGTTTGCAGCACCAGATCAATGGCGTCCTCGATGAAAGCGTTGCGTAAAAAGATGGTGGTGCGCAGGTCTGGGCGCACATCCTTGTCGAGGATGAAGTTGATGCCGGTATCCCGAGACAGCACATCGAAGATCATGCGCACATTGGCATCGCGCAATTCCAGGTTAACCGGGCGGCTGTTGCTGCTGCGCAGACTAGGCTCCAGGGACTGATGCTTGAGCTGGAGCTCCTCGATGTCCCGCTTCAACTCACGGGCAGCAGCGAAGTCGGGGTTCTCCGCCAACACCGGACGCAGAAGCGCCGTAGCCCGTTCCACATCGCTGGCAGCCAGTGCTTCCTTGGCAGCCGCCACGGCTTCACCATGGCGGCGATCCCGTACTAGGCCTGTCAGGCCGTCCCGTGCTTGGAGATTGGCCTTGTCTATGGTCAGCACCCGCTTGTACAAGGCCTCGGCTTCGTCACCCTGCCCCGCCGCCCGGGCCTGCTGCGCCGAAACCAACCATTGGGTCACCAGGGCGCTCTGGCTCAGATACAGGTCCTTGCGGAACTCGGCGTTGCTGGGTTCCGCCTCCACCGCCTTGGCCAGACGATCCAAACCCTCTTCGACCTTGCCGGCTTCCAGCAGGGACTTGCCTTCCCGGTTCAGCTTTTGTCCGGCGCAGCCGGCCAAGGTCAGCGTCACGGCCAGCGCCGCGATCAACGTCATGATGGCCCACAGGCGCAAAGGACGTGTGTCGACAGGGATTCCGATATTCATTCCGATATTCCTAGGGGCAGCCGTTGTTGGGTGGATAGGGGCAGGTATTCGAAGACCAGGGCGCCCTTGTCGATTTTTTCGAATCGGTAATTCGTGGCGAAGGTGTCGCCGGGGCTGACGGTATAGACCTCGTCGCCCCGGGTCAGGTACACCTTGATCTTGCCGTCGCCGCCGGCATCTTCCCGCTTACCCATGTACTGGAAGGGTAAGGCCGGCGCGGTGGGCTTGGGCGGCGGAGCCGGTGGCGGAGGGGGCGGTGGCACGTACCAGTTCTTGGCGCGGAAGGGGTCGATGCCCGATCCGCCGGGCGTCTCCTCATCCTGATGCTCCGGGCGTTCCAGGCGGGCCAGGGCCAACTTGGGCGGGACGCTCTCCGGGGTTTCCGTAGCACTGTCCGTGGCGACCGTAGTCCGTTCCACCGCCGCACTGACGGGCGCGATGGCAACATCCGCCTGCTCGCGCCAATGGGTCCAGGCGCTGGCGCTCAAGGTCGCCGCCAGGGCGATGAAGAGCACGATGTGGCGGCGGCCGGGCTTCATGATCCCGCGGCCTCCGTCCCGCGCAGATACAGGGTCAGCCGCAGTTGGGCATTGATGCCGATGTCCGCGGCGGCCTGGCGGTTGAAGCTGATGCCTTCCAAAGCTAGGGTGGGCACGTCCTTCAGGGCTGCAGCGAGGAAACGGCGCAGGTGCGGATAGCTGCCCTTGACCGGCAGGGTGATGTCATAGCGCACCAGATGGCCCACGGTTTCCGGGCTGAGGCGGTAGTCGCCCTGGTCCAGGGTGAGGTTCTCTGCGCTGGCGGCGGCGTAGATTTTGCCGAGGGCCTCGGTCAGGGCATCGCCTTCGGCATTCGGGAAGAAGCGGTAGAACTGCTCTAGTTGCGCTGCGGGGCTGATGTCCCCTTGGCTGGCGGCGCGGCGTTGGGCCACCCGGCTGCGCAGGGCAGCCGAGGCATCGGCCAGGCTAAGCAAGGCGGCTTCCTGGGGCAATTGCACCCGCCAGTAGAAGGCGGCCGCGGCAGCCGACAGGATCAGCCCCGCCAGGCCGGCCCACCCCAAATAAGCGAAGACACGACGCCCTTGCCAAAGCAAACGGTGCAGACCGTTCATGGCGGACCTCCAGCGGAGGCGGGCGCGGCGGATGGCGACGGCGTTGCCGGTGCTGTAGGTGGCGCTACCGCTGGCATTAAAGTGTTCCAACGCGCCAGGATGGCGAAACGCACCGGGCGCTGGGGATCTTGCAGATTGGTCTGGTGGGAGGCCACATAGGCATCCACCAGGATCGGCGAGGTGCGTACCTGCTTCAGGTAGTCCAGCATGGCGGATAAATCCTTGGCCTCGGCGGTGAGGCGCACTTCCTTGCGTTCGGTATCCGGCTCCACCGCCAGCAGCGTTACCCGTTCGTCGAAGGCGCTTTCCACGGCGCTGAAGAGGCCGTCCCACGGAGCGTCGATGCGATCAATCACCTGGGCCGCCCGGCGCAATTCATCCTTCATCTTTTGTTGGGCTTCGGGGGAAGCCGCCGCCACCGGGCGGGATACCTGGCCTTGCAGGCGCGACCAGGCGGCCTGACTTTGCTGACGGGCCTGGTGGAGATCGGCGTATTGCCAGCCGACCCAGGCCGCCACGGCGGTGGCGATCAGCAGCAAGGCCCATCCCAGCAGGCGCAATGGCGGTGGGCGAGGTTTGCCAAAGTCGATGGCCAGGGCGGTGGTGCGCGTCATTTGAGCCACCCCATGCCAACGCCCAGGCGGGCCATGGCCAGGGCCGCTTCCTGGGGCTGGGGCTCGGCTTGTAGTAGCTCGATGGCTGCGCCCTGGGTCTCGCCTTTCAGTAGCGCTGTGCCCTCCTCTTGGCCCAGGCCGGGCACATGGAGCCGCACCGGCAGGGGTTCGGCATGGCCCTGGAGCAGGCTTTCCCGGTACAGGGTGTCGGGCAGCGAGGCCGTGTCTGCGCTGAGGGCACGCAAGCCGGTCCAGCCTTGACCCTGGGGTGCCAAGGTGCCTACCACCAGGGTGCTGGATTCGGCCACGGCGAAGAGGCTGGGCGTTTTATCCCAGGCCGTCAGGGCAGGCTTGCTGCCCACGGGATTGCGCCAGCGGTTCCAACAAGCAACGAAGTGGGGCAGGATCGCCCCGCCCCGCAATTGCCGGGCGGCCCATTGGGCATGGAGGCGGTCGACCATGTCCGCCGGCAGGGCGCAGGCGATGCGGGCGCTACCGTAGCGACCCGGATCGGCCACAATGCGCCAGCCCGCCATGTCGCCATAGGCTTCCTCGAAGCGGACGCGAACCAGGGCATCTTCTTCCGCCCGCTTCAGGCCCAGGGCAGACCAGGGAATCAGGGCGTAGCGGACATAGCGGTTGGAGAGCAGCAAGGAGGCCTGGGCCTTGCGTAGGTTCATCTTGTCCAGCCAGGCGTCGAAGGCGTCCATGGCGGCTTGCCAATCCCCCGTCGCTGCCTTGGCATAGCGCACCACGCCCTGCTCGATCTCGGCTCGGCCCCGCTTGCGCATCACGCCGATGCGGCCCGGGCAGAGGGCGATGGCAAGCCGCTCAGTCGGCGAACGTAACACGGTTGATTTCCTCAAGAGTGGTCTGTCCCGCCAGGGCGGCGTCGATGGCGGCTTCCCGCAGGAAGCGGGTGCCGTGGGCCTGGGCGGCGTCCTTGATAGTGCGGATGGGCGCCCGGGCCACGATCATTTCCCGCAGTTCGTCGTTGAGCCGCATCAACTCGCCGATGGCCTTGCGCCCCTTGTAGCCGGTGCCGCGGCAATGGCCGCAGCCCCTGCCCCGCTTCAGGGGTTTGCCGGCCAGGCGTTCCGCGGCGATGCCCGCTTCCGCCAACTCTTCCGCGCTGGGCACGAAGGTCTCGGCGCATTCCGGGCAGACCATGCGCACCAGGCGCTGGGCCAGCACACCGTTGAGGGCGGAGACGAAGCTGTAGGTATCCACTCCCATGTGCAGGAAGCGGCCCAGAACGTCGAACACATTGTTGGCATGGACACTGGTGAACACCAGGTGACCGGTCAAGGCCGACTGGATGGCAATCTGTGCGGTTTCCGGATCGCGGATTTCGCCGACGAGAATCTTGTCGGGATCGTGGCGCAGGATGGAACGCAAGCCCCGGGCGAAGGTGAGGCCCTTCTTCTCATTGACAGGGATTTGCAGGATGCCGGGCAGTTGGTATTCCACCGGGTCTTCGATGGTGACGATCTTGTCCTGGCCGTTGTTGATCTCGGTCAGGGCGCCATACAGGGTGGTGGTCTTGCCGCTGCCGGTGGGGCCGGTCACCAGCATCATGCCGTAAGGTTCCTTGGCCAGGCGACGGATACGGACCAACAGCTCGGCGTCGAAGCCGAGCAGGTCCAGGCGCAGGCCGAGGATCTGGTCGGTGAGGGATTGCTTGTCGAGGATGCGGATCACCACGTCCTCGCCGAACAGGCTGGGCATCACCGAGACACGGAAGTCGATTTCCCGACCGCGAATGGACACCTTGAAGCGGCCATCCTGGGGAATGCGCCGTTCGGCGATGTCCAGTTCGGCCATCACCTTGATGCGGGACACCACCTGTTCCGCCGTTTCCCGCCCCGGCACCTGGGCCATTTGGGTGAGCACGCCGTCGATGCGGTATTTGACGGTGAGTCCGCCCACCGCTGTTTCCAGGTGGATGTCGCTGGCGCCGGCCTTCATGGCGTCGAACACCGTGGAGTTCACCAGCCGTATCACGGGGCTGCTGTCCCGGGCGATGGAGGAGAGGGAAAGGTCGTCGGCGTTGCCGTCTTGTCCACTCCCGCCCTGGCCGCTCAGGTCCTCGGCCATGGCGGGCAAGGCGCCGTCCATGGCGCGGAGCTTTTCTTCTAAGAGGGAGAAGTAGGCGGTGAGGTCGTCGGGGTGAACCAGCAACCAACGGGGGGCCGTGGCCCCCTGGCCGGCAAGGCGGGTTTCCAGCCAGGATTGCAGGGCCAGGTCAAAGGGGTCGGCGAGCAAGCAAACCAAGGTGCCCGAGCCGCCCCCCTCCTCCGCATTTTTTCCATTCACTGCATTTACCTCGCTTGTTTCTCTCGCCACCAGGCAGAGACGGCGGGCGGCTTCGGCGTAGCTGAGGCAGGAGAAATCCGGTTGCAGGCGACGCAGGGTTTCCATGTCCGCCGTGGCAAGGCGCAGGGCATGGCCGAGCTGCGTCAGGCACTGGGTGGGACTGTCGTCCAGGTGTTCCGCCAGCAGGGACCAGAGGGCGCGGCCGGGGTGTTGGGCGGCGCGGGATTCGCTGCGCAGCCGGGTCAGCATGGCGGGGCTCAGGGCCTGGGCCGGGACTGCGGAGACCACGGTATTTCCGTCTGCGCCCGGATTCATCGTCTGGCTCATTGAATGCTGCTCGCCAGTTCAAAGATGGGCAGGTACATGAGGATGACGATGCCGCCGATCAACAAGCCGATGAAGATCATCAGCGCCGGTTCGAACAGGCGGGAGAGCCATTCGACACTGCGGGCGATGTCTTCGTCGTAGAAGGCGGCGATGCGCTCCATGGTTTCCCCCAGTTCGCCGCTGCGTTCCCCCACCATCAGCAAACGGGTGCCCACTTCCGTGGCAAGGCCGTAGCGGCCGAAGGTATCGGAGACGGGGCGGCCTTCCCGCAGGGCGGTCTTGGCGGCGGTGAGACCGGCTTGCAAGGCGGGTTGGCGCAGCAGAGCATCGGTCATATCCAGGGCGCTGACCAGGGGGATGCCGCCCTTTTGCAGCATGGCCACGGTGCGGGTGAAGCGCGCCAGTTGATAGACCCGCAGTTGTTCCCCCACCAGGGGCAAGCGCCACAGGCGTCTTTCCACGGCGGCCCGTGTGGCGGGTCGGCTCAGGGCGTAGGCGGCCAGGGCCAGCAGGGCGAAGAAGCCAGTGGCCAGCAAGACAGTGTGGTCGGCCGCGAGTTGGCCCCATTCCATCAACCAGCGGGACAAGGCGGGCAGGCGGTCGGCGCCGATGTCTTGGTAGACCTTGCTGAAACGGGGGACGACGTAGCCCAAGAGGAAGAGCACCACCAGGCCGCCCACCAGGATCAGCAGCGCGGGGTACACGGCGGCGGCGGTGATCTTGTCGCGCAGGGCGTTGAGTTGACGGTGGTAGGCCAGGTAGCGGCGCAGGGCTTCGGTGACATTGCCGGTGCGCTCCGAGGCTTTGACGGTGGCGACGAACAGGGCGGAAAAGGTATCCGGGGCGGCTTCCAATGCGCGGGAGAAGGTACGGCCCTCCCCCAGCATGCGGTGGATGCGTTCCAGCACCTGGCGCGATTCCGGCTGGCGGGATTTGCGGGCGAGGATGGCGACGGCTTCCACCAGGCCCATGCCGGCGTCCAAGAGGGCGAGCAGTTCCTGGCCGAAGAGGGGGACGGAGAAGCGCGGGCCGAGGCGTTTGCCGAAGGCACCCAGGGGCGAGGATAGGATAGCCTGCCCGGCTTGGGCTGAGAGCACGGTGTAGCCCTGGGTTTCGGCTTGCTGCCGGGCGGCGTCCAGGTCGGGGGCGTCCAGGCTCAGCCGGATGACGCCCTCGCCGGCACGATAGGCCTTGAAGTCGAAACGCATGGGGAAACGCTCAGCCTAGCAACGCGTGGGAAACGACAAGCCCACGCCCCCTCCCGGCCTCCCCTTATCAGAGCAGGAGGGAGACTGGTCACAGTATCGCCACTCGAACTCCCCCCTAACAAGGGGGGCCGGGGGGGTTAGCCCTTGCTTGCAGAAGTCGAGTCCGTTCCCGTCAAAAAACTTGACGAACCAGCTCCGACCACCCTGCATCAGTCCGTTCAGAAACATCCCGGAGCGAAGGAAATCCATGGGTTTCGGTACCAGGGAGGAACAATGCCATTGCGTTGCAGCCATGGTGACGGCATCCCGTGAATTGATGAAAAGCGGGAGCTTACCAGTTGTTGATGTCGGCATCTTCCCCCTGGCCGCCGGCTTTGCCGTCCTTGCCGTAGGAGGTGATGTCGTAGTCGCCATGGTCGCCGGGTTGTTTGTAGAGATAGGCCTGGCCCCAGGGGTCGAGGGGAACGGCTTTCTTGAGGTAGGGGCCGGCCCATTTGGCTTGGCCGGGCGGTTGGGTGATGAGGGCGGCGAGGCCTTGTTCGGTGGTGGGGTAGCGGCCGGTGTCGAGGCGGTAGGCTTCCAGGGACTTTTCGAAAGCGTCAATTTGGGCTTTGGCGACTTTCACTTCGGATTTGCCGACTTCGGCGAAATAACGTGGGGCGACGTAGCCGGCCAGGAGGCCGATGATGACCATGACGACGAGGAGTTCCAGGAGGGTGAAGCCGAGGAATCTACAGAAAAGAGATTTCAAATTGACTGGCCTTGTTGGATCGTTATTACGTACATGGTTGTCCGATTTCTTCATCAACAAATAGCCTATCTCTTAAATTCATCCCTCAATTTGATTATCGATCACAAGGCATTGAATCTGGATAAGAAGTAATCGAAAGTACTTGCATCACTACCGATTCATAGTCCCCTTCACTGCTTGCGGACCAAACATGGCCGACTACCTTACCTTTTCGACCAACCCTATGACGAATTTTATTTTTTAACACATTGGAAGTAGAAGAAATTTGAATTCTATTAAGTTTCCCTTCAATGAATTCTCCAGCATAGTTTTTATAGCTAAATACATGTGGATTATCAAAATTCAGAAAAAATATTAATCGTTGCTTATCAAGGCTAGGAGTTTCACCAAAACCTGGCGGTCCCCAACGCTTCTCGCTCATTATTCGCCCGCACAATTGGGCCAAGTCGTTCTTATCCGCGATAACAGGCGCTATTGACCAAGCAGAAAATGGCATCCCCACAAAAAAAAGAAACACCGTTAAAAAAAAATTACGAGGGTTCATTTTCACACATACATTCATTCAGTTTGATGGGGCCGGCTTAATATGTACTGATCCCGCTCTCCATCCTTCGTAGCGTTTAATAGAGTTTGCGACACTATTTACTTGGTCAGAGTTTAATGCGTTCATGCGCGTTTCCGCATTCAAACCAGTCCACCTTGAAACTTGCGAAGCATATCGCACTGGATCATTCCCATCTGATCCAGGAGCCCATGTAGCGATCGCCTGCCCTACAGTTAGACCTTGATATCTCGGTGTATTGAGATTGGCAACCACGGCCCCAAAACCTGTCTCCTCATCTGGGAATATTGCGAAGCCTGAATTCCTTCCAATTGCATCGTAGCCACTCACACCTGCTCGCATATTCCCTGGATTGTAGTTTCGCCATGATAGGCTGCCTCCTGTTCGAGTCTCAATGCTTCCGTCATCTCTCTCTATAACTACGCTACCAAACTTTCCACTATGGCCAAGTGCATTAAAGAGGTACCCGAAGGCTGCTGTCGTTGCCCCATTTTCAAACTTTCCACCACCGATAACTGACGATGTTCCTCCAATGACGGTCACAGCCACAAGTCGCTCCTCTTCAGCCCAAGCGGTGGGCAATTTACTTGATGCCCAAGCGCTAAAACCAGCAGACAATGCTCCGCTACCGCAATCCCCGCCAGACATGGAAGATGAGGCACAGCCTACGGCAGCGTGCCCAGCAATATTCCCAAGCGTACCAGCTTCCCATTCGCCACCGACATAACCAAACGCTGCGCCAGTGATTCCTCCAATTACCCCAGATTTGAAATCTCCTCCGGATCCTACAAAGCCAGCTGCGAATCCAGCAGCAGCCCCGTTTGCAATTGCGATGCCATTTGTAGTGGCAAAAGTTCCCGCAAATACCCCATTCGCTCCAAATATTCCACCATCGTAATATCCCGTGAAATAAGCCACCGCCACAGTGATAGCAATGCGCCCGATGGTGCTATGGAAAGCATTGGTAATAGCCCTGGCTGGCCCATCCAGACCGAGCGACTTGAGCAGATTGAAGTACCCACTAGGATCGGTATACATCAGCGGGTTATTGAGGCCGTAAGCGTAACGGTTATAAGACTGGATGTCGCTGGGGCTCTGGATATTGGGATCGGCACTCATGAACCGCCCAATAGTTGGATCGTAGATGCGCCCATTCATATGGATGAGACCGAGCTCATCAATATGCTCATGGTTGGTAAAGCCCCGATCCGTGGTGATCGGGACGATGGTGCCGTTCGGGTCCAAGGCCCCCGTCGGGAA
>RXJP01000002.1:0-10059 GCA_003963315.1 Rhodocyclaceae bacterium
ATCGGTGACCGAGCGCACCCGCGAGATCGGCATCCGCATGGCCATCGGCGCCCGGGAGCGGGACATCCTGCTCCAGTTCCTGCTGGAAGCCATCCTCATCTCCGTGGCCGGCTGCCTGATCGGCCTGGTGTTCGGCATCGGTGGCGCCCTGGCGGCCAATGCCCTGGCCCACACCACCGTGGTCATCTCCGGTTCATCCGTGCTGCTGGCCTTCGGCGTGGCGGCGGCGGTGGGCATCTTCTTCGGCTTCTATCCCGCCCGCAAAGCGGCCATGCTCGACCCCATCGAAGCCCTACGCTACCAATGATTTCTTGAGGCCACGCCTCCCGTCGCACAACAAAAGCACATCACCCTAAAACGGTCTCCCCTCGAACTCCCCCCTGACAAGGGGGGCCGGGGGGGTTACAGTTTTCGCCCCCCAATATCCACCACCAACCCTACACCCCCGCCCGGATCACCCCCACCACCAGCCCTTCCACCGCCAGGGGCTGTTGTTTCAGGTCCACCTGGATCGGCTTCATGGCAGCGTTTTCGGGGATCAGCTCTACCTTGTTGCCCCGCCGCTTCCAGCGCTTGACGGTCACCTCGTCGCCCAGGCGCACCACCACGATCTGGCCATTGGCGGCATCGTCGCAGCGGTGCACCGCCAGCAGATCGCCCTCCAGGATGCCCGCATCCACCATGGAGGTGCCGCGCACCCGCAGCAGGTAATCGGCCCGGGGCGAAAACTGGTCCGCGTCCACCCGGAAGGTGCCTTGGCGATTCTCCTCCGCCAGGATGGGGCTGCCCGCCGCCACCGCGCCGATCAAGGGCAAACCCAGTTGCTCCACCAGGCGTATGCCCCGCGCCGAGCCGGCTTCCAGCGTGATGGCCCCCTTGCGCGCCAGGGCCCGCAGGTGGTCTTCCGCCGCGTTGGGCGAGGCGAAGCCGAAGGCGGAAGCAATCTCCGCCCGGGTGGGCGGCATGGAGAACACCTCGAAGTGGTTGCGGATGTAATCGAGGATTTCCTGCTGGCGGGGGGTGAGGTTTTCCATGGTGTTGCCTTTAGTGAACGATGCGGTCGAGGGGGCTGACCACGCCCCGCCCGCCCTTGTTGAGGACGTGGGTGTAGATCATGGTGGTGGATACATCGGAATGGCCGAGCAGTTCCTGCACCGTGCGGATATCGTAGCCGCCATCGAGCAGATGGGTGGCGAAGGAATGGCGCAGGGTGTGGGGCGTGGCGGGTTTGTTGATGCCGGCCTCATGCACCGCGTGTTTGAGGGCGCGCTGGATCACCTGATCTTGTAGATGGTGGCGGCGCACGGCGCCGCTGCGCGGATCGACGGATAGTTTTTCGGAAGGGAAGATGTATTGCCACTTCCATTCCTTTGCCGCACCGGGGTATTTGCGCGCCAGTGCGTAAGGCAGGTCAACCTCGCCGTGGCCAGTGCCCAGATCGCGCTGGTGCAGACTTTCCGCCCAGCGCATTTGCTCGCGCAACTGCGGCGCCAGCCTTGTTGGCAACATCGTCACGCGATCCTTGAAGCCTTTGCCATCGCGAATCAATATCTCGTTACGCTGAAAATCCACATCCTTGACGCGTAAACGCAGGCATTCCATAAGCCGCATGCCTGTCCCATAGAGCAGGCTGGCAACCAATCCATGCAGGCCCTCCAGTTGGGAGAGCAGAAGTTCCACTTCGCGGACAGTCAGCACCACGGGTAACCGTTTGGGCGCCTTTGCCTGGGTAATGCCCTCCAGCCAGGGCAAATCGATTTCAAGCACCTCCCGGTAAAGAAACAGCAAAGCGGATTTAGCCTGGTTCTGTGTGGCAGCGGCGACATTTCCCTCAACCGCCAAATGGGTGAGGAAACCTTCAACCTGCGCCGCGCCCATGTCACGCGGATGGCGCTTGTCAAAATGCCGTATAAATCGTCTAATCCAATCTAGATATGCTTGCTCGGTTCGCATGCTGTAATGCTTGATGCGAATTTTGTCGCGAACCTGATCCAGCAACCTGGGCGTAGCCGGCCCGGCAGAGGAAGACGGATTTTCTGACATTTTAGTGGGCCTCCATGACGAATCGCGCAGTCCAACTCTTTGACGAAAAGGACTTTATCACATGGCTGTGATTTTATACAGTTATACGCATCGCCAGATTATTCGTCATGACGGAAAACATTCCGTCATTTTTAGGCCCCACATTTAACGTTAGCCCCTTTAACAATATCCACGGTACATTTGCACAATGACCTGTTACATCGTGTCCTTTCAGGCAAAACAGCTCGCCGTCCGGCAGCGACTACGGGAGCGTCTTAAGACGTACCCAAAGTACTGCCCAATCAACAACACATGCTGGGCTATCGTGACAGATCAGAAGGCAGCTGAGATTCGGGACCACCTAAAGGAAGTGCTGCTCTCTGGAGATAGATTATTCGTTGTCCGATCTGGAACTGAGGCAGCGTGGCGTAGCGCCATTAGTCCCAAACATAGCGAATGGCTGAAGGACAATTTGTAGCCATGAGCCAAAACAACAGACAACTTGACGACAGTACGTCCCTGCGAGTTCGGAGGGGCCGAGTCGAATCGGTCGATCTCTACGAGATTAAAGACACTGAACTTGACACGCTGGAGAAAGGAACCCCAGCAGATCTACAACTCAACTTCGCAATCTTTCTTCTTTCGCTCGCCTTTTCGGCCATTGCGTCACTCGAAACGGCAACCTTTGCGACCAAGGCTGTTGAAACAACGTTCATCATCGTCTCCGTCGTGGGAATCTTGCTCGGCGCATATCTCATGATTGCCTGGTGGCGAGCTAGAAGTGAGGTAAAGGAACTTTGCAAGAAGATCAGGCAACGCATTCCGCCTGATGTTCAGGCCGCCGATGAGGAAGAAGAGGAGGAAGAAGAGCCTACAGCCAATGCAGCTGCGGGCAGCGGAGTCAATGATGATCCGGCTCCAAGGGGCTAACCCATCATTCCACCGGACCTGCGCGAAAAGCCGCGCAGGCCGGTGAATTCAGACGTTAGAGCGCATGTTCCCCGTAGCCCACCACGTACGCCGTGTGCTCCAATCGCTAGGGGCATTTGTGATTATCGTTATCGTCGGTTCGGTGGCCGTCAGCCAATTGTGCTTCCCCGCGCAATCTCACGGCCCAGTAAATCCTTGGTGCGATCTAGCTCTTCTCTCACCACTTCTCGCAGGTGTTGCGGCAGGCCTTCTCTTTGGCTGGAAACTTCCCTTTGCCAGTTCGCCGCTTGCCTTTCTCGTTCCACTTGCTGGCCTCGGGCTTCTGTTTCTTTCAGGCCATCTTCGCTATTGGTACGGCCAAGACATAGGCGCCGCCGCTCATCTCGTGGCAATCTACTGCCTGCTTCCCACGGCAATTGCTTCTGCCATTTCTGCAATTACATCTGCTCGGTGGGGTGCAAATGCGCTCTAACCCGGCAGTCAACCGGACCTGCGCGAAAAGCCGCGCAGCCCGGTTACTTCTACGTTGGGCTTCATAAGATGCGCTTACGATTCGCGGTTTTACTCTTCGCAATTTCAGTAGTCAGTCTCGTGGCTCAGGCTGCTGGTTTCGACATCAGCTTCTACGGAGTACCGCCGACCTTTCCTCCTGGTCGGCAGTTGTCCATCGTTGCTGGCGTTAATCCTGGAGTTCCTGTCATCTTTGACCTTTCGGATTCAAGTCGTGTTGTTTTAAGACCAGCAACACAAGAAGAAACGCCTACTGAAACACAACCACTATTTAAGTTCGAGTGGCGGGAAGATAAGTCGGCGCGTTTCTACAGGCTTACCCCATCTACTCTGCTGGCTGAACTCTCCGCGGCAAATGCGACGGATACGGAATCTACCGAAGGAAAGGATTTCGAGCAGAAGGCACTTCAGCAATACCTTCGCCAAGGCGAAGTTCTCCGCGCCTGCCTACCTCCAACTAAACCTTTTCGTGGGAGCCTCACGTTCTTCATCGTCATTGGCTCCAACGGCAAGCTCGACAAGGCTGTTGTTCAGCCTGATGGGGCCGTTGCAGAGTGCATCCTAGAGCAAGCGAAGGATGCAACATTTGGTTTGCCGCCAGGAGCACGCCGGTTCACAGCGAAGGCAGATATTCGTGTTACCCAATGACATGCGGCCCAACCCATCATTCCACCGGACCTGTCGCGGCAAGCCGCGCCAGTCCGGTGAATTCAAACGTTATGCATCAGGAGTAATCATGCGAAAGTTATTGCTTGTGCTGTTTCTTTATTCTGCATTCACATCTACCGCCACCTTCGCTGCCGAGCCGGGAGCAAAGGCGCTCGTTGAGCGCGGCTTGTCTGCTTACCTAACCGGCGGCCCGGATGCTGCGATAAAGGCGTGGCTAAAGGGCAGCGGCATGGAAGGTAATACTCAGGCACTTACGCAAGCCAATAGCCTCCGGCAGATAGAAGACTTCTACGGCAAGCCCGAGAGTTACGACATAGTGAAAGAAAACATCATTTCACCGCGCTCTGAAATGATCGTGTTCTCAATCAATCACGTCAAAGGCATTGTCTTTGGGCGGTTCCAGGTCTACCGAGTCAAGTCAGGTGAGTGGGTCGCTACCGAATTCAAATTTCACACCGAGGCGGCAGCACTCCTGCCCTCTGAAATGGTCTTTGGCAAGTAGCCGTTATGCATAACCTTTCGTTCGAGGCGACCTGCGCGAAAAGCCGCGCAGGCGCCTCAACTCCACGTTAGATCTATTCAGGAAATCACATGGCACGCAAAGAATCCAAAACAATTCATGAGGCATTCTCACGGTTCTTTGAGAGCCCAACTCGCGAGTCGTTCCGTTCACTGCTCAAGGAACATGTCGGCGAGCTTCGGAATTGTGATTTCAAAGAGGACTGGCCTGAAATGGGTGCGCTCGCCAAACATGTACTCGGCATCGGAAACGCCGGAGGTGGCTGTCTGATTCTTGGCGTGAAAGAAAACGCCGACAAAACCACGTCGCCTCAAGGTCTCCAGCAGATCAAGGACAAAGCAGATATATCAAATGGGCTAAAGGCGTATCTACCTGAGCCACTGCTTGCTGCCGTGGAAACGGCAGACTTCAAGTATGAAGCGTCTGAATATGCTGCCCTTGTTGGCAAGCTGTTTCAAGTCATCTTTGTCCACGCTCGACCAGAAAGTCTCCCCTTTGTTGCACAACGCGGAACTACAGGCCTTCGGGCCGGTGCAATTTACGTTAGGAGGGAGGGGCAAACCGAAGAGGCGTCCTACGAAGAAGTTCAAAACCTTATTCGTCAAAAACTAGCCGCAGCTCCTCAAACTGAAGAGGCACGAGGCATCAAAGAACACTTGGAAGAACTCAAAGTCCTATACGCCGAAATACCTCGAAATCTCAATGCGCCGGGAAGTCTATTTGAACCGCTTTTTTCTAAAACTGCACTCCAATTTGCCAGCATGTTCGTAGGGGAAAGTAAGTCAAACCCAAACTACCCCAGTGAGGACTACCAAGCATTTGTACGGAGGATTCTTGATGCAAAGAAATCGCTCATTGAGGCAGCCCTCGGCCTTGGAAAATAGATCTAACCCGGCAGTCCACCGGACGCTGCGCGATAAAGCCGCGCAGCGCCGGTGACTTCCACGTTAGACCTCTTATGCACGCGTACTCGACTCTCCGTGAAGTTGTCCGTGGTGCAGGCGGGACCTTGGTGGAAGAACACTTGCACCCCGAAGCCTTTGGCTCTGCCTATGCCGTGTTCGCTGGCCGTGGCCCGAGATTCCGCCTCGTGTGGGACGGAAAGGAGAGCTACGGTCTCCTTCAAATCGAAAGCACTTCCGGCCAATGGAAAGATCGAGGCCCCTTGGTTCGAAAACGGGTTGGCGGAAACGTCAGTGACATGCCTGCCTTCTTGGCTACGGCGGAACGTCTGGTCGCTGGAACCGAGGAGAACTAGTGCGCAAACTTGTGATCCCGCTGGCTTCAACCCACAAGGGCATTGGCCTCTTTGCAGCCGCCAGAGGTCTAACACTACATTCGAGTGGACCTGCGCGAAAAGCCGCGCAGGCCGCTCAATTTCGACGTTAGCACCCCCTAGAAGGAGTTCCCTATGTCGCTCATATCGGAAATAGAAAGACTCATCACCGAACATGGTTCTGCCCAAACGCTTAAGGAGCGCGTCGCGCTTTGGCAGGATAAATACTCTGCGCTTGAGCAAGAGAATGCGGCGCTCAAACAAGAGAATGCGGCGCTCAAGCAGGAGAACGCCGCACTTCGCGGCGAGAACGACAATCTTAAAACGCAGATAGCCGTGCACGATGCAAATAGCGAGCAATCTAGTCCAGTTAACCATGTGCCCCCCTGGATGGCGAATCGCTAGGCGCTAACCCGTCGTTCAAGCGGACAGCTTCGCTGCCGCTTACCTCTGCGTTGGGCGTCATACCACGAACCACTTTTGCATTCATCCGTCACCTGTTACTTCCCACTTAAGGAGATCACATGTCCGGCGCTACCGTAGGTGCAGTCCGCATAGTGCTTCGGCTCGAAGGACTATGCGTCCTAATCGCCGCTTCTATTGCCTATTCCAAGTTCGGCCTTGGCTGGGGAACATTCGCACTGTTCTTTCTCACACCAGACATTTCATTTCTTGGCTATCTCGCCGGGCCGAAGGTAAGCGCTATTAGCTACAACTTGGCGCACTCATACATTGGGGCTATCGCCTGTCTCGCTATTGGCTTCCTGCTTCCCGAGTCCGCCGTCCTCTGTGCAGGCATGATCTGGTGCGCCCACATTGGCTTTGACCGTGCCCTTGGCTACGGACTTAAGTACTCGGACGGTTTTAGTTTTACTCACCTGGGTCGCATCGGCCGCATGGCTGTTGTTATGCCTACCGCCGCGTGAGAGTTACCGCGTTGACGCCCAACCCTGTAGTGAAGAGGGACGCTCCGCAGGAAAGCCGACGCCGCGCCCTTACCTCTAACGTCGGGCATCACAATGTCTATGACGCATCCCGCCCCAGGTAAGCAAGCGCTTGGCCTCGCTGGCTGGCTTGTCGCCTCCTTCGTCACAGGAGGTATCGGAGCGATCGCCTCTGCCAGTGCCGCATCGTTCTATGGCGAGCTCTTTCAGCCTTCCTGGGCGCCGCCTGGTTGGCTCTTCGGCCCGGTTTGGTCCACGCTATATGTCCTTATGGGCATCGCGGCCTGGCTCGTTTGGCGAGAGCACGGCTTTCGTGGTGCCTCCACCGCGCTAAAGCTCTTCATCACCCAACTGTTCGCCAATGCGCTTTGGACCTGGATTTTCTTTGTCTGGCACCAAGGTGCGCTGTCTCTGGTGGAGATCGTCGCCCTGTGGTTGCTCATCGCCAGCACCCTCTTGGCGTTTTGGCGTTTGCATAGGCTAGCGGCGCTCCTCCTTGTGCCCTACCTCGCTTGGGTAGGCTTCGCCACCACTTTGACCGCTTCGCTGTGGCGGCTCAACCCCGCCGCGCTCGGCTGATGCAGACGCGGTAAAGCCGGCCAGGCCGACTGATTACACGTTACCCGCTCATCAAACCCTTTCGCCATGACCGTTGGCAGCCTGCACGACTAAAGGAATCGGGGTGACTTGGTTTTTCAAACCAATCCGCTCCTTTGGGTCTTTTCCACAAACAAACAGCCCGGCAATGCCGGGCTGTTTGTTTGTGGGCAGAACGCCTAGACGCCCTTAACGCAGTTGCCGGGCTTCCCGCTCCCGCTGTGCCTTGCGGTTCTCGTAGAGGCGCAGGGCCTGGTAGGTGCCAAAGCCGAACAGGCCCATGGCGGCGATGAAACCGCCGTAGGCCAGGGGCCAGGGGATGCCCTGGGTCATCATCGAGAACTCGGACATGCCGCCGATGCCGGCGATGACGTTGATCGGGGTGAACACCACACCGATGGTGGTCAGCTTATTCACGCGCTGGTTCTGGTTGATGTTGATGAAGCCTACCGTGGCGTCCATCAGGAAGTTGATCTTGCCGAAGAGGAAGGAGGTGTGGCCGTCCAGGGATTCGATGTCGCGCAGGATCTGGCGCGCGTCTTCCTGCTGGCTGCTGCTGAGGAACTTGCCCCGGGTGAGGAAGGAAACGGCGCGGCGGGTGTCCATCACGTTGCGGCGGATGCGCCCGTTCAGGTCTTCGGCCTGGGCGATCTCGGCCAGGATGTTGGCGGCGTCCTCGTCGCTGACCCGGGTTTGCAACACGTGTTTGCCGGCGGATTCGAGATCGGCGTACACGTCTTCCAAGGCATCGGCGGAGTACTCGGCGTCGGCGGCGTAGAGGTCCAGCAGCACGTCCTTGCCGTCGTTCACATAGCCCGGCTGGGTGCGGGCCCGCAGCCGCTGCAGGCGGAACACCGGGAGTTCTTCCTTGCGCACCGAGAACAGGATGTCCTTGTGCAGGATGAAGGCCACCGCCACGTTGCGCGACTCTTCCTGCAAATCCAGCAGGAAGTCCGAGTGCAGGTGCACCTCGCCGTTGTCCTCCACGTAGAAGCGGGCCGAGGCTTCCAGGTCGGTGAGTTCGTCGGGGTCGGGCAGGTCGAGGCCGAAGTGCGCGCCCACCCAGGCCCGCACCTTTTCGGTGGGGGCCACCAGGTCCACCCAGATGGGGCGCACGTTGGACAGATCGTCCCGGGTATCCACGGGAATCTGGCGCAGGCGGCCGTTGTGCAGTTCGAAGGCGTTGAGCATGATGCGCGGGCTTTGCTGGGGCTGGGAGCCCACCAGGGCTTCACGGATGTCGTCGTCCAGTTTTTCCAAGATATCGTCCCCACGCTCTTCCTTGATCCGGCCCCACACGGTGACCCGATCCTCTTCATCCAGGGCCGCCAGCACGGCGGCGATCATGGCGGTATCCAGGCGCTCCAGCACCTGTTCCAGTTTGGCCAGATGCTGGGAATGCACCAGGTTTTCCACCAACTCCCGACGGGGCATTTCCTGCTTGTGCACCAGCCCTTCCACGCGCTTCTGCTGCGCCAGCAGGGACTGGATCAGGTACAGCACTTCCTGCTCGCTGGTGGGCAAGGAATGGGCTTCCTGATTGTCTGGGCGGGAATTCGCGGATTGGGTCATGGCGCTGCTCCGGAAAGGTGCCATCTCGGGGTGCCGCATTGTATAGGCGATCCGCGTCGGAGCCGCGTCCCCGCGACGATGACTTATGACCATAAACAAGGAATGTCAGGCTAGCGAAGGGCACTACCCCTTAAGGTGCGCCCCCTGCTTAAGGCTCCCCCATGAAGAAGATTCTCCTTATCCTGGCAGCGGCCTGCCTCACGCCTTGGCCTTGCGCCATGGCTACGCCGACCGAAGCCCGCATCGACCATCTCAGCCTGGTCCAGGCCGAACGCCTGGCCCTGGAACGCAACCGCGCCCTGACGGCCGCCCGCCGCGGCGTGGAAGCGGCCGAAGCGGGCATGGCCAGCGCCGCCGCACGGCCCAACCCGACCCTGACCCTTGGCGCCAGCAATATCGATACGCAAAAAGGCATTGGTGCCGGCGGCCTGCGCGACAAACAATTCGACCGCCTGATCCGCATCGACCAACCCATCGAACGTGGCGGCAAGCGCGAGGCGCGATTGGCCGTGGCCGAAGCCCAGCGCCAAGCCGCCGGTTCCGACCTGGCCGATGCCGAGCGCCAGCAGATACTGGCGGTACGTGCGGCCTACTTCGACCTCAAGCTGGCCCAGGAACGGGCCGCCGCCCTGGCTGAATCCGCCGATCTGGCGCAACAGTCCCTGGCCAAGGCAGAGCTGCGGCTGAAGGCGGGCGATATTTCCGGCGCCGATGTGGCGCGCATCCGCACCGACAGCCTGCGCGCCGAATCCGACGCCCGCCAGGGACAGATCGATCTTTCCCGCGCCCGCCTGGCCCTGGCCCAACTGCTGGCGGCGGAACGGGACGCGGCGCAATTGAGCGCCACCGACCCCTGGCCCGCGCTCACCTTGCCCGCAACCCCAGCGGGCGACGAAGCCCTGGCGCAGCGTCCGGATGTCCTGGCCGCCCGGCAAAGACTCACCGCCGCGGAGGAAGCCGTGGGGCTGGCGCAGTCCCTCCGCAGCCGCGACGTTTCCGTCGGCGCCCAGGTCGAGCTG
>RXJP01000002.1:10109-11389 GCA_003963315.1 Rhodocyclaceae bacterium
CATTCCCCTCTTTGTCGGCAACAATTACCAAGGGGAACTCGCCGCCGCCCTGGTGGCCCGGGACAGCGCCCGGGATGACTTGGAACGGGTGCAGGCCGCCGCCCGGGGCGATGCCGACCTGGCCCGCAGCACGGCGGAGCAGAGCCTCAACCGCGCCCGTCGCCTGGAAGAAGAAGCCCTGCCTTCGGCCCGGCGCGCCTATACCGCCCTGCGCCTTGCCTTTGCGCAAGGCGCCGCCTCGGCCCTTGATTTGATGGATGCCCGGCGCGCCCTGCTTGCCGCCGAACTGGATGTGGCCAGTGCCCGTGCCGACGCCGCCAAGGCCCAGGCACAGCTGGCCGCCGCTTTGAACATGAAGGATACGAAGGAACTGCCGTGAATCGTCGTCACTGGATCATCGCCGCCGCCGTTGCCGCCCTGGCGGCTGGCGGCACCGGCTGGCTGCTGCGCCACAACGCCAAGCCGCCCGCCGCCGCCACCGCCAAAGCGCCGGCGGACCGGGTCAAGCTGGCGGCCGACGCGCCCCAGCTCGCTTTCCTCAAGGTGGAGGAAGCCGTCGAAGGTCCGCTACCCGCCGCCGGCCCTTTCAACGGCCGGCTGACCCTGGCCGACGATCTCACCGCCCGGGTTTATCCCCCCGTCAGCGGCCGGGTGGTGCGGCTCGCAGCAAACCTGGGCGACAAGGTGGATAAAGGCGGTCTCCTGGCGGTGCTGGATGCACCGGACTTCGGCGCCGCCCTGGCCGATGTAAAAAAAGCCGAAGCCGATGCCGCCCTGAAGGGCCATGCCCTGCAACGGGCACAGACCCTCTACCAGGGCGAGGCCATCGCCCGCCGCGATTTGGAAGCCGCGGAAGCCGATGCCGCCGCATCCCGCGCCGAAAGCGAACGGGCGCGGCTGCGCCTGGCGAACCTGGCGCCCGGCAATGCCAAACTGGAAGGCGAACACCTGCAACTGCGCAGCCCAGTGGCCGGCATCGTGGTGGATCGCCAAGCCAATCCGGGCACCGAGGTACGTGCCGATGGCGCCAATCCCCTCTTCGTGGTTTCGGATATTTCCCGCCTCTGGCTCAGCCTGGACCTACCGGAACAGGAAAAGGGCGTCCATACCGGCGATATGGTGCAATTCAGCGTCGATAGCTGGCCCGGCGAGCAATTCGGCGCCCGGGTGGACCGGGTATCGCCGGTGCTGGATCCTGCCACCCGCCGCATTCCGGTCCGGGTGGTGGTGGACAATCGCAACGGCCGCCTGCGCCCGGAGATGTACGCCCGCGCCGTGGT
>RXJP01000166.1 GCA_003963315.1 Rhodocyclaceae bacterium
ATCAGGGCGTCGATGGCTTCGGCACTGAGGCCGTCTTCCGCCGCGGGCGCCCCTTGCAGGAAGGCCATCGGGTCGCGTTGCAACAGGCCCAGCACGGCGCCCAGTCCCTTCAATTGCGTCGCCAGCGCCGCATCGTTGCTGCGGTTCACTTCCTGGGCCAGGTCAAACAACACGGCCACCGCTTCGGAGGTACCGAAGTCGTCATCCATGACCGCCTTGAAGCGCTGGGCATGGGCTTCGTTCCAGTCGACTTTGCCGTCACCCCCATGGCCCTTGAGGGCGGTGTAAAGCCGGGTCAAGGCATGCTTGGCGTCGTCCAGGTGGGCATCGGAATAGTTGAGGGGACTGCGATAGTGGGCACGGAGGATGAAGAAACGCACCACTTCTGCGTCGTACTGCTTGAGCACGTCGCGGATGGTGAAGAAATTGCCCAGGGACTTGGACATCTTTTCGTTGTCCACCCGGATGAAACCGTTGTGCATCCAGTAATTGACGAAGGTGTGCTGGTGGGCGCCCTCGGACTGGGCGATCTCGTTTTCATGGTGGGGGAACTGCAAGTCCTGGCCGCCGCCGTGGATGTCGAAATGGTCGCCGAGGAGTTCGGAACTCATGGCCGAACACTCGATGTGCCAGCCCGGCCGGCCAGAACCCCAAGGGGATTGCCACTTGGCTTCGTCCGGCTCGCTGTCCTTGGCATGCTTCCACAGCACGAAATCCAGGGGATCGCGCTTGCCTTCGGCCACATCCACCCGCTCCCCGGCGCGCAGGTCGTCCAGGGACTTACCGGAGAGCTTGCCGTAACCGGGGAAGCTGTGCACCGAATAGCAGACGTCCTTGTTCGGCGCCTGATAAGCCAGGCCGTTCTGCTCCAACTGGCCGATGAGCTTCAACATCTGCGGCACGTAATCCATGGCCCGCGGCTCGTGGTCGGGGCGCAGCACGCCCAGGGCGTCGGCATCCTCATGCATGGCGGCAATGAAACGGTCGGTCAGGGCGCGGATGCTCTCGCCGTTTTCCACTGCCCGCTTGATGATCTTGTCGTCGATGTCGGTGATGTTGCGGACGTAATTCACCTCATAGCCGCTGGCCCGCAGCCAGCGCGCCACCATGTCGAATACCACCATGACCCGGGCATGGCCCAGGTGGCAATAGTCGTAAACCGTCATGCCGCAGACGTACATGCGCACCTTGCCCGGCTCGATGGGAACGAAAGTTTGTTTCTCGCGGTCAAGGGTGTTGTAGAGCTTGATCATGGGATATTCGGGATGCAGGAAGGCCGTCCGGGGGACATCAGGAAAGGGCAGACCACAAGTGGGCGGTTTTCAGGGCCGTTTTCAAGACTTATCCGTCAGGGGCGATCTGGTGAAATTGGGAGCGGCTTTGTTGATAAAATCGCAGGTTGAGTCCCAGCCAGGCAATCAGCGTTTTTCTGGGATTTTTCATGACGCAATCGAACGGAGGATGGGGTGTTTTGCAGATCTGGAACCGACTGCAATCCGCGCCACAAACCTGTTTTCGATCCTTTGAGTGCATCACCCGTAACGCGAACCAGTATAGCATGCCCCCTACCTCCCTCTCAGTGCGCCACGGACTCCTAAACCTTGCAGCGGCGGCCTTTTGCGCCCTATCGTGCTTCGCCGCCAGTGCTGCCGCCGCGCCGTTCCAGGAGGCCCAGCAACTGCTCAAGCAGGGGCAATATCCCCAGGCCCTGGAGCAAGTGGAAAAGCACCTGTCCGACAAGCCCAAGGATCCCCAAGGGCGCTTCCTGCGCGGCGTGATCCTGACGGAAATGGGCAAGACCAATGAGGCCATTTCCGTCTTCACCAAGCTCACCGAGGAATTCCCCGAACTGCCCGAACCCTATAACAACCTGGCGGTGATCTACGCCCAGCAGAAGCAGTTCGACAAGGCCAAGCAGGCGCTGGAAAAAGCCATCCGCACCCATCCCTCCTACGCCACCGCCCATGAGAACCTGGGCGACATCTACGCCCGCCTCGCCAGCCAAGCCTATGACAAGGCCTTGCAACTGGACTCCTCCAACGCCACCGCCCAGACCAAGCTGGCAGTAATCCGCGACCTCATCAGCGTCTCGCCCCGCACCGGCAAACCCGGCCAATCGGGTAACGTCGTGGTTGCTGCGGCGCCTGCACCGACAGTCGCCCCTGCCCCTGCGCCGGCCGTTCCGGTGGCGCCGCCCGCCCCGGTCAAGGTGACGGAAGCGCCCAAGCCGGCCCCGACGCCGGCAGCCCCACCCAAGGCTGAACCCGCAGCGACCAAGCCCGTCGAGAAACCCGCTGCGCCGGCCACCCCGGCCACCCCGGCCAAAGCTGCCGAATCGCCCAATGCCGACATCAACCGGACGGTGGAAGCCTGGGCTGCCGACTGGTCGCGCAAGGATGTGAAAGCCTACCTCGCCCACTATGCCAAGGATTTCAAGGTACCCGGAGGACAATCCCGCAACGCCTGGGAAACGGAACGCAACCAGCGCATCAAAAAACCGGGCAATATTCGCGTTTCGGTGGAAGGACTTAAAGTGGTGGCCGACGGCAGCGACAAAGCGGAGGTCCATTTCCGCCAGCAATATGTCTCGGCTTCCCTCAAATCCGGCAGCAACAAGACCCTCGTGATGGTGAAGCAAGGCGGAAAATGGTTCATCCAACAGGAACGGATCGGCAACTGATGAAACTCCGGCGGCGCACCCTCCCCCTTTCCCGTGCTCTGGCGCTGGGGTTGGCCCTTGGCCTGGGTACGGCCGTCACCGGCGATCTGCAAGCCCAGCCCCACTACACCGACTCCGGCCCCGAGCCCCTGCTGGCGAATATTTTCAATGCCATTGAGCAGAGCCATTTCGACTTGGCCCAGCAACAGGTGGACGCCCTCATCAAGAACTACCCCAACTACCGCCTGGCCTACCTGATTCGCGGCGATCTGCTGCTGGCCCGCACCAAGACGCTGACCCGGTTCGGTGAAGGCGGCGGCGAAGGCTCCGACAAGGTGGCCGATCTGCGGGACGAGGCCATCGCCCGGCTCAAGGCCTACAAGTCCAAGCCCCAGGCCGACTATGTGCCGCGCTATCTACTGCAAATGCAGAGCGACCAGAAGTACGCCTTGGTGGTGGATACCCAGAAATCCCGCCTCTACCTGTACCAGAACGACAAGGGCACGCCCCGTTTCGTCGCCGATTACTACATTACCCAAGGCAAGCTTGGCGCCGACAAGACCAAGGAGGGCGACAAAAAGACGCCCATCGGCGTTTATCACGTCACCTCCAGCCTGCCCCGGGAAAAGGTGGGCGATTTCTACGGCGCCGGCGCTTTCCCCCTCAACTACCCCAACGAGTGGGACAAGCGCATGGGCCGCAATGGCCATGGCATCTGGCTCCACGGCACGCCTTCCGACACATACTCCCGCCCGCCCAAGGCCTCAGACGGTTGCGTGGTGCTCACCAACCAGGACCTGAACGCCGTTTCCAAGAACCTGCAAATCGGCCTGACCCCGGTCATCATCAGCAACAGCATCGAATGGCTGTCCATGGACGACTGGCAGAAGGAACGCCGTTCCCTGCTGGGCATGATCGATGAGTGGCGCAAGGATTGGGAGTCCCGCAACACGGAGCGTTACGCCGACCATTACGCCAGCAACTTCGCCGCTGATGGCCAGGACAAGAACCAATGGGTCGAGCAAAAGCGCAAGGTCAATGCCGGCAAGGAATGGATCAAGATCGACACCCGCAACATCAGCATGTTCCGCAATCCTGGCAAGGAAGACTATGTGGTGGTCACCTTCGACCAGGAATACAAGAGCAACAACCTGGATAACACCATGAAAAAGCGCCAGTACTGGATCAAGGAAGGCGGGCGCTGGAAGATTCTTTACGAAGGCGCGGCCTAAGCCGGCCTTCCCTTGGCGGCATAGCGCCGCCAGTTACCCGACCGCTTTTACTTCCCATCGCAAAACTCCCATGAAAAAATTCCTCCTCGCCCTCGGCGCCTCCCTGCTTGTTTCAGCCTCCGCCTTGGCTGCCAATCCCCAGGTGGAAATGAAGACTAATCAGGGCACCATCGTCATCGAACTGGCGGCCGACAAAGCCCCAGTCACGGTGGAAAATTTCCTCCAGTATGTGAAGGACGGCTTCTACAACGGCACCATCTTCCACCGCGTGATCGAAGGTTTCATGATCCAGGGCGGCGGCTTCGAACCCGGCATGAAGGAAAAGGCCACCCGCAAGCCCATCCAGAATGAGGCCAAGAACGGCCTGAAGAACAGCACCGGCACCATCGCCATGGCCCGCACCAACAATCCCAATTCCGCCACCGCCCAGTTCTTCATCAATGTGGCGGAGAACCGCATGCTCGACTATCCCAATCCAGACGGTGCAGGCTATGCCGTATTCGGCAAGGTCACCCAGGGCATCGATGTGGTCATGAAAATCGGCCATGTGCAAACCGGCAATGCCGGCTACTTCCAAGACGTTCCGACCACCCCCGTGGTGATTGAGTCCGTCAAACTGCTCCCCGAGAAAAAATAATCCCTTCAGGAAAAATTAGGAAACCCACCATGATCAAGCTCCACACCAACCACGGCGTCATCACCATCGAAGTGGACGCCCAGAACGCCCCCAAGAGCGCCCAGAACTTCATCGACTACGTGAAGGCCGGCCACTACGACAACACCATTTTCCATCGCGTGATCGAAGGCTTCATGATCCAGGGCGGCGGCTTCGAACCCGGCATGAAGCAAAAGCCCGTGGGCGAGCCCATCGAGAACGAAGCTGAGCAGTCCTTCAAGGCCGGCCTCAAGAACCAGCGCGGCACCCTGGCCATGGCCCGCACTTCCGATCCCCACTCCGCCACCGCCCAGTTCTTCATCAACGTGGTGGACAACGACTTCCTCGACTTCAAGGCGCCCTCCGGCAACGGCTGGGGTTATTGCGTGTTCGGCAAAGTCACCGACGGCATGGACGTGGTGGATGCCATCCGCAACGTCAAGACCGGCCGTTCGGGCTTCCACCAGGATGTGCCGGTGGAAGACGTCATCATCGAACGCGCCGAAGTGGTCTAAGGGCCAGGCACTCGGCTCCTGATGCGAGCGTGGTTCCCGCCGCCCTTTTCATTTCCGACCTGCACCTGCACCCGTCACGCCCCGGCGTGACGGCGCTGTTCCAGCAGTTCCTCGCCGGCCCGGCCGCCGACTTAGGCAGCCGGGCCGGCGCCGTTTTCATCCTCGGCGACCTGTTCGATGCCTGGGCCGGCGACGACGACCTGGGCGATGCCCTCAACGCAGAAGTCTGCACCGACCTGCGCCGCTGTACCGATGCCGGCACAGACATCTACTTCATCCCCGGCAACCGGGATTTCCTCGTCGGCGAAGCTTTCGCCCGGGCCAGCGGCCTGCGCATCCTCAACGAACCCATCGTCATGGACATCGCCGGCACGGCGACCCTGCTGCTCCACGGCGACCTGCTGTGCACCGACGATGCCGGGTACCAGCAATTCCGCAACACCGTGCGGAGTGCCGACTGGCAACGGGACTTCCTCGCCCAACCCCTGGCCGAGCGCAAGGCGGTCATCGAAGGCTTGCGCGCCCGCAGCGAAGCGGAAAAGCAGGTCAAGTCCATGGCCATCATGGATGCCAATAGGGATGCTGTCGCCCAAGCCTTCCGCGACTACCGGGTTACCCGCATGATCCACGGCCATACCCACCGCCAAGCCGAGCACCCCTTGCAGGTAGACGGCCTCGCCTGCACCCGCTGGGTGTTGGGCGACTGGCACGAGCATGGCCTGCAACCCGGCAACGCCCTGCTCTGCGATGCCCAGGGCTGCCGTTTCATTGAATTGGCTTGAAACCCGTGAAAGGCTACCCAGGAAAAACCTGCGTCATTCCCGCGAAAGCGGGAATCCAGTTCTTTCAAACGCCCATGGGTTCCCGCTTTCGCGGGAATGACGGAACTCCGCGATGACGCCCTCCTCCCAAGGCGACGCCCACCACATCCTCCATAGCGTCTTCGGTTACAGCCAGTTCCGCGGCGAGCAGGCCGCCATCGTGGACCACGTCACCCAGGGTGGCGATGCCCTGGTGCTGATGCCCACCGGCGGCGGCAAATCCCTCTGCTACCAGATTCCCGCCCTGCTCCGACCCGGCGTCGGCATCGTCGTCTCGCCCCTCATCGCCCTGATGCAGGACCAGGTGGACGCCCTGCTGCAATCCGGCGTCAAGGCCGCCTATCTCAACTCCAGCCAGGACTTCGATGCCAGCGTCAGTACCGAACGGGCCATGATGACCGGCGGCCTGGACCTGCTCTACGTGGCCCCCGAGCGCCTGTTGATGGACCGCTTCCTCGGCCTGCTCGACCAACTCTACGAAGAAGGCCGGCTGGCCCTGTTCGCCATCGACGAGGCCCACTGCGTCTCCCAGTGGGGACACGACTTCCGCCCCGAGTACATGCAGCTCTCGGTGCTGCACCAGCGTTTCCCCACGGTGCCCCGCATCGCCCTCACCGCCACGGCGGACGAACCGACCCGTAATGAGATCGTGCACCGCCTCGGCCTGGACGAGGCACGTAAATTCGTTTCCAGTTTCGACCGGCCCAACATCCGCTACACCGTGGTGGAACGGGATAACCCGAAGAAGCAACTGCAAGGTTTCCTCGCCTCCCATCGCGGCGAGGCCGGCATCGTCTATTGCCTCTCCCGCAAGAAAGTGGACGAAACCGCCGCCTGGCTCCAGGAACACGGTTTCAACGCCCTGCCCTACCACGCCGGCCTGGACAGCGAGACCCGGCGCACCCACCAGCAGCGTTTCGTCCGCGAGGAGGGCGTGGTCATGGTGGCCACCATCGCCTTCGGCATGGGCATCGACAAACCCGACGTGCGCTACGTGGCCCACCTGGACTTGCCCAAGAGCCTGGAGGCCTATTACCAGGAAACCGGCCGCGCCGGCCGCGACGGCGACCCGGCGGAAGCCTGGATGACCTACGGCCTCAACGATGTGGTGATCCACCGCCAGCGCATTGACGAGTCCACCGCCCCCGAGGAACAGAAGCGCGTCGAGCGGCAGAAGCTGGACGCCATGCTGGCCTATTGCGAAGCCGGCGCCTGCCGCCGCACCCTGCTGCTGCAATACTTCGGCGAAAGCCGCGAGGCCTGCAACAACTGCGACACCTGCGCCAGCCCGCCGGAGTTGTGGGACGGCACCGTCGCCTCGCAAAAAATGCTGTCCGCTGCCCTGCGCACCGGCCAGCGTTTCGGCAGCGGCCATTTGATCGACCTGCTGCGGGGCAAGCTCAACCCCAAGATCAGCGAATACCAGCACGACCAGTTGCCCACCTTCGGCGTCGGCAAGGACATTGACGAAGCCACCTGGCGCGCCGTGGCCCGCCAGCTACTGGTGGCCGGCATCCTCCACGCCGACGCCCAGCGCTTCGGCGCCATCACCCTCACCGCCGCCGCCCGCCCCGTGCTCAAGGGCGAAACCACGCTGATGCTGCGCCGGCCACGCAAGCTGCCCAACAGCGGTCGGACGCCCCGCTACAGCCGCAGTGACGACAAGATGGAACTGGACAGCGCCGACCAGGGCCTGTTCGAGGCCCTGCGCGCCTGGCGCAGTGCCGAGGCCAAAGAGCAAGGCGTCCCCGCCTACGTCATTGTGCACGACCGCACCCTGCGCGAAATCGCCCAGACCCGCCCCGCCACCCGCAGCGAATTGCTGGGCATTCCCGGCATCGGCGAAGCCAAGGCGGAACGCTACGGCGATTCGCTGCTGCGGGTGATGGACGAGGTGGTTGGATGAAAAAGCAATCACCTTCAACACAGAGGCCGCAGAGAAAGAAGAAAGACAAGAAAAGAGGCCCGTGGTTTACCTGTGCCGTGGGGTTCTCCTTGTTCTCTGTGTCTCTGTGCCCTCTGTGTTGAAGGCGGTTAATCCTTTCGCCGTGCTCCACCGCATCGAACACATCCGCCAACGCCTGCGCTCCCTGGGCGCCAAACCCGGCCATGAGGAGCGCGTCCTGCGGGCCTGGGTGCAAGCCCAACCCCTGGACAGCGGACGGCGCGATCAACCCGCGGCCGGTTTCCTGCCCAAGGCCGTTCTCGACGACCTGGCCGCCTTGCAAGCCGACCTGGACAGCCTGGCCACCGTCCATTCCGAACACCCCGGCGAGGATGGCTCCGCCCGTCTGCTGGTGCAACTGAATGATGGCCAGACCGTGGAAAGCGTACTGCTGCTGCGGGACGGCCTCTGCGTTTCCAGCCAGGTGGGCTGCGCCGTCGGCTGCACTTTCTGCATGACCGGCAAGAGCGGCCTGCTGCGCCAAGTGGGCAGCGCCGAGATCGTTGCCCAGGTGGTCCTTGCCCGACGCAAGCGGCCGGTGAAAAAAGTGGTGTTCATGGGCATGGGCGAGCCCTCCCACAACATGGACAATGTGCTGGAAGCCATCGACCTGCTCGGCACCGCCGGCGGCATCGGCCACAAGAACCTGGTGTTCTCCACCGTGGGCGACACCCGGGTGTTCGAGCGCCTGCCCCTGGGCCGGGTCAAACCCGCCCTCGCCCTATCGCTGCACAGTACCCGCCAAGACCTGCGCCGCCGGTTGTTGCCCAAGGCCCAGGACATCGCGCCGGAAGAATTGGTGGAACTAGCGGAACACTATGCCCGCGCCACCGGCTATCCGATCCAGTTCCAATGGACCCTGATCGACGGCGTGAACGACAGCCTGGAAGAGATGGACGGCATCCTTCGCTTGCTGAAGGGCAAGTACGCCATGATGAACCTGATCCCTTTCAATGCCGTGGCCGAACTGGATTACCGCCGTCCAGCCTGGGACAAGGCAGCGGAACTGGCGCGCTATCTGCACCAGCGTGGGGTACTGGCCAAGCTACGCAACTCTGCGGGCCAGGATGTGGACGGCGGATGCGGTCAGTTGCGCGCCAGAACCATCCCCATCGTTCACCAGGCCTGACCCTAAAACAATCCGGTATGGGCTCACCCCAAGGCGTAGCATGGGCGATGGCTGCATCCCCGCACCAATCACCTACCGGTACATCCCCATGGACGCTTATCACGTCGCCGCCTGCGAGTTTCTCGTCAGCGTCATCCGCAACCAGCCTGAACTGCTCAAGGACTTCACGCCCAACAAGGACAGCGGCGAAATGGTGGCCAACTTTTGCAGCGGCTTCATCGAGCGTTTCGCCTACAGCCTGAAGGATTTCGACCAGGGTTCCCCCGAGGCGGGCATGGATAATTGGAGTTTTCTCAATTTCAAGAAAGAACCATGAACTGCGGGGCTTACCCTATACGGCAGCATACCCAGCTACCGAATCCAGCCCCTGGATTGCATTTTTTACGTCAAAAAAATAGTGGTGGTCAGTTACCCGACCACCACTCAAACACCGGTATCGAAAGAGGAATACATACCGGTGTCGCGCACTTGGCTTGTCTTACGCTTTACCAAAGAAAGAAAAAAAATGGCCACTCAGGGCCACAAAAGAATCGGCGAGGAGCCACCGATTGAAATCTCGAACCAATTTCTTTCAATGTTTTCCGCCATACGACTTGCCGGATCTCAACTTGAATTTCTGCACAAATCCCATCAGCTCGGATGACAGCTTCTCAAGCCGGTAGGAAGCTTGTGTCGCCTGCTGAACGGCAACGCAGTTTTCATCAGCCATGCTGGCGATCGTCTCGATATTTTCTGAAATTTTTGTTGTGGCTTCGCTTTGTTGATTCATGGCCAAGGCAATTTGCTCAATCCCTCCCGCCGCATGCTCAACCGCCTCCCGTGTGTTGACTAACAGTCCAAGGACATCCTGCACATAGCGGCGACTTTTTTCCAACGCGGACAACCCATCCGACAGCGCTTTATCAACATCGGCTGATTGCCTGGACAACTTTGACGTTACTTCTGAGATTTCATTGGCCGACTGTCCAGACTTTTCGGCCAGTTTCCTAACCTCATCTGCAACGACAGCAAAGCCACGGCCTTGTTCACCTGCACGAGCGGCTTCAATCGCCGCGTTCAATGCCAACAAATTCGTTTGATCGGCAATCTCTTTGACTTGATCCGTCATGCCGGCAATGCTGCGAGTACTACCTACAAAGTCGGTAATCGAAGCACTGATCCCTTGGACGGCGCTTTCCACACTGTCCATCTCGATGGACAGTGTGGCCATCCTTGAATCCCCTTCCCGGGCCAGCGACTGGCTTGAAGCCGCCAGCTTGCTGACCTCCTCCGCCCGATCCGCAACGGCTTTGACACTGGTTCTGAGTTCATCAACAGCAATCGCCGTTGATGCGGCTGCATGCTTTTGTCGATTCGAACCGGCGTCTACCTGGGTCGCAGACGTCACCAAATCCGTCGAAGAACGGGACACTTGTTCGGCTGCCCCTTGCACAGCCTGAATCGTGCCCGACAGGCTTTCATTCATCCGTTGCAAGGCTTTTATCAACTGGCCCGTTTCATCTTCGGCATCCAGCTCGATAACAGTCGTCAAATCACCATCGGCAACCCGCTTGGAAAAACTTACCGCCAGATCCAAGGGGACGGTAATGCTTTTCTTGATGAGGAGGCCACATCCGATGGAGAAAAATATGCCCATCAAAGTCAAGCCGATAAAGACGGCAACAGAGCGACGGTAGGCAATACCAGCCTGTGCGACCGCCTCCGCATTCTCGGCATCCAACTGTTGGATCAAACCATGAAGGGCATCAAAAAGTTTGGTTTGAGCAGGCTGTATGTAATTGGTAACGACGACAACCGCTTCGTCCTGCTTATCGGCAAGCAGGAGATCTATGCTTTCCAATGCCAAGGGGCTGATTTCCTTGTGGGCGCTGAGTACCGAGGAAAACTGGTCCTGCAAGGCCTTGGATTTGATATAGGGACTGAACGCTGTCAGTGACGCCTCAATCTCGTTCTTGATCTCCCCTACCCTATCTTTTGCTTTATCCGGCATGGAGTGAGGAAACCCGACGACCGTGTCCGACAGCACCCTAGCCAAGGTGCCAAATTGGCCTTCGAGCCCGGCTGCAAGGAAGATTGCCTTCCCTTTTTCCTGAACCGCGGTATCAAATTCTGATTTGATCCGAAACAGGGCGTAATAACCCGAAACTGCAACGAGAACCAACATAAAGACAAGAAGGCCAAATGCCATCAGTAATCGGGTACCAATATTCACCTTCTGGATTGAATTAAAACTTATCCCCATCGCCGTTGCCATCGCTCCAAGCCTCAGGTTGAACTATTTTTTTGCGTGATTGTGTTGATTCGGGAGCGCTGATCCAACTTCATCGAATCAATCCCCGTTCCTTCGCCATGGTAATGGCCGTATCTTCAATCATGTCCTCCTGGCCGCCCACCATACCGCGGCGGCCCAGCTCCACCAGGATGTCCCGGGCCGGCACGCCGTACTTGACGGAAGCCCGCTTGGCAAACAGCAGGAAGGAACCATAAAC
>RXJP01000093.1:0-43172 GCA_003963315.1 Rhodocyclaceae bacterium
AGCAGCATCACCACCAGGGCCAAGGCATAGACCAGCCCGGCCCGGGTGGGCAGCACATACACCCGGCGTTGGCCGAGGATGATGGGCACCGCTTCCGGTGGGCGGCCGCGCAAGGCCCAGAGGTAGAACCGTTGTCGCAGGGCCGGAAGCGCGTCCCTCAGTACATTCATGGCCAGTGGTGCGGGCTCAGTGCGTTAAAGCGCTACCGCTTCGATGATGCGGCGGGGAAGATCATTTTCGGGCGTTGCTCCGTTGACCTGACGCAGGCGATGGCCGGCCACCGCCGGAAACACGGCCTGCACGTCCTCGGGCAGGGCGTGGTCGCGGCCGTCGATCAAGGCCCAGGCCCGGGCCGCAGCCAGCAGGCCGAGGGCGGCGCGGGGTGACAGCCCGGCTTCCAGCTCGGCGCTGTGCCGGGTGTATTCCGCCAGGGCTTGGACGTAATCGATCAGGGCGGCCGCGACATAGACGTTCTTCACTTCGTTTTGCAAGGCCGACAATTCTTCGGGCGTGAGGGCTGGGGTAAGGGCCGCCACCATGGCCCGCCTATCCTCGCCCGCTAGCAATGCCCGCTCCGCTGCCCGATCCGGGTAACCCAGGGCGATGCGCATGAGGAATCTATCCATCTGGGATTCCGGCAGGGGAAAGGTACCAATCTGGTGGGAGGGGTTCTGGGTGGCGATGACGAAGAAGGGCGCGGGCAGGGGGCGGGTTTGCCCCTCCACCGTCACCTGGCGTTCCTCCATGGCCTCTAGCAGCGCGCTCTGGGCTTTGGGCGTCGCCCGATTGACTTCATCGGCCAGGATCAATTGGGCGAAGACCGGTCCGGGGTGGAAACGGAAGGCGCCGCTTTCCCGGTCGAACACCGAGACGCCGAGTATGTCGGCGGGCAGGAGATCCGAGGTGAACTGGATGCGTTGATATTCCAGTCCCAGCAGGCGGGCAATGACATGGGCCAGGGTGGTCTTGCCTACACCGGGCAAGTCTTCGATCAGCAGATGGCCCAGGGCCAGCAGACAGGTGAAGGCGAGTTTGACAGGGCCTTCCTTGCCCAGGACAACGCGATTGGTATCAGTCAGGGCCTGTTGCAGTTTTTCGATGGGGCGGGATGCAGTCATGGCGGCAATGGCGGGGCGGTCAGGGAAGTGGGATATAGTGTGCGCTGCGTCCCATTGTATGTGAGCCAGGCAGTACCATGACCACCGCATTCATCACCCACCGTGACTGTTGGGCCCATGATATGGGCTCCCACCATCCCGAATGTCCAGAACGGTTAGGAGCCATCAATGACCGACTGATTGCGGCAGGCCTGGACATCTACCTCCAATTCCACGATGCCCCCTTGGCAGAAGACGCTCAGTTGCTGCGGGTGCATCCCCAATCCCATCTCGATTTCCTCAAGGCGTCTTTGCCCCATCAGGGTATCCACCACGTGGACCCCGATACCGCCATGTGCCCGGGTACGCTCAAGGCCGCCTACCGGGCGGCTGGCGCCGGCGTACTGGCGGTGGACCTGGTGATGGCGGGGACTTGCAAATCCGCTTTCTGCGCGGTGCGCCCCCCCGGCCACCATGCCGAGCGGGCCAAGGCCATGGGATTCTGTTTTTTCAATAACATCGCCGTGGCCGCGCGTCATGCCATTGATGTATGGGGTTTGTCCCGGGTGGCCATCATGGATTTCGACGTCCACCACGGCAATGGCACCGAGAATATCTTTTCCGGGGATGACCGCATCTTGATGGCGGGGACGTTCCAGCATCCCTTTTATCCCTATTGCGGCACCGAGAATCCCGCCGCCAATATGTGCAATGTTCCCCTTTCTGCCGGTACCCGGGGCGACGGCTTCCGTCAGGTAGTGGCCGATATCATCATGCCCCGCCTGCGCAGTTTCAAGCCCGAGCTGATTCTGATTTCCGCCGGATTTGACGCCCATTACGAGGACGACATGGGGTCCATGGGGTTGGTGGAATCCGATTACGCCTGGGTGACGGAGCAGCTCCGTTATCTGGCCGACGAGTACGCCCAGGGGCGGGTGGTGTCGCTGCTGGAAGGGGGGTATTCCCTGTCGGCGTTGGCCCGTAGCGTGACCACCCATATCCGCGCCCTGGCCGATTTGTAGGCGACCGTGTAACAGTCTGTCCGGCCATACCCTTTCCGGTAGAATCGCCGGCTTCTCCAGCCCGGAAAGGGCTTTTCTCCACCATCCCTAGGCGAGAGCGCATGAAGTCAAAGGCATCACTGCTACCCCTGTTGTTGGCTGTCGGTCTGGCCGGCTGCAGCGGGTCTCTACTTGAGTCCAAGAAGATTGATTACAAGTCGGCTGCGACAAACAAGCTGCCTCCCTTGGAAATTCCCCCCGATCTGACTGCCCCGAGCCGGGATGAGCGCTTTACTGTGCCCGACTTCGGTAAGGCGAAGGGAGGGGCAAGCTACTCGGTCTATTCCGCTGAGCGAGCGGGCAAGGGACGCACCTCAACCGCGCAGGATGTTCTTCCTGCGGTGGATAAGTTGCGTATCGAACGTTCCGGTACCCAGCGTTGGCTGGTGGTGCCGATTCCTCCTGAAAAGCTTTGGAGCGAGATCAAAGACTTCTGGCAAGACACCGGCTTCATTATCAATGTGGAGCGCCCCGAGGCGGGCGTAATGGAAACCGACTGGGCAGAAAACCGTGCCAAGCTGGGGACCGATTTCGTCCGTAATACCCTGGGCAAGGTCTTCGACGATCTTTATTCCACTGCCGAGCGGGATAAGTTCCGTACTCGCCTGGAGCCGGGCGCAGAGGCGGGAACCACCGAGGTGTATATCAGCCATCGGGGTATGTATGAGATATATACCAGCGAGCGCAGCAACGAAACCCGCTGGCAACCGCGTCCCGCAGACCCCGATTTGGAAGCGGAGATGCTGCGTCGGTTGATGTCCCGTCTAGGGGTTGATGAGGCTGCTAGCAAAGCCATGCTTGCCGCTGCGCCTACAGTGGAGCGGGCCAAGTTGATGGGTCGTGTCGGTGATGGCAGTGGGGTATTGGAACTTCAGGAACCCTTCGACCGTGCCTGGAGACGTGTTGGCCTAGCTTTGGATCGGGTTGGGTTTACGGTGGAAGACCGGGATCGTTCCCAGGGAATTTATTACGTTCGCTATGTCGATCCGGAGTTGGATAGCAAGAAAACGTCTGAAGACCAGGGATTATTGTCAAAACTGATGTTCTGGAAGGGCAGTGGCAAACCGGCTGCGGAAAGCAATGTGCGTTACCGGATTCTGGTCCAGACCAGCGCCGGGATTTCCAAGGTGCAGGTCATGACCCGGGAAGGCGGAGCCGATACGTCGGATACGTCGCGCAAGATACTGGGGTTGCTGCTGGAACAGTTGAAATAGTCCTTGCCAGACAGGGGATGGGAGCCGATGGTTCCTGTCCCATTTCCCTCCTGTCCGCGGAGCGCGGGCAATAAAAAAGCCCAGCCATCAGGCTGGGCTTTTTGCTGCTTGCGTGCTGATTACTTCTTGTCAGCGGGGGCGGCAGCGGGAGCAGCGGCAGGCGCGGCAGCGGGAGCAGCAGCAGCAGCGTCAGCGGGCTTGGCGGCGTCAGCAGCGGGAGCAGCCGGGGCAGCCGGGGCAGCAGGAGCGGGGGCGGGAGCAGCAGCGGGAGCGGGGGCAGGAGCGGGAGCTTCTTCCTTCTTACCGCAAGCGGAAACAGCCAGAGCAACCAGGGCAGCAACGAGGAGAGACTTGTTCATTTGATAATTCCCTTTATCGATAAAGATAGTAACGTGGATCCCGAGTGATCGGGTAGCCGGCTTGGACACCAACTAGCCCAAAATTGTAGCACGGCATTTTCGCTGGTTTCGATGCCGCTTCATTGTGTAGGGGTTCGGGCTAAGGGGAAAAAGAAAAGGGGGCCGTAGCCCCCTTGGATCGAATCAATGGACGACCTTCAGTCCACCTTCGCTTTTTTCATCAGCTCCTGTACATGCTGATCAACCATCTGCCGTTGCAGGTTCTGGGTGATCTGCGGCTTCAGTTCATCCAGGCTGGGCGGCGTGAATGCTCGGGAATCTTCCAGCAGGATGACATGCCAGCCGAAATTGGTCTTGACCGGGGTCTCCGTGTATTTGCCTTTGCTCAGGCCGGCCAGGGCATCGGCGAAGGGCTTGACATAGTTGGCCGGAACGGACCAGTCCAGATCGCCGCCTTTGTCGCGGGAGCCGGGGTCCTTGGACAATTTTGCCAGGTCTTCAAATTTCTCGCCTTTTTTCAGGCGGGTAATGATGTCCTTGGCTTCCTCTTCCTTTTCCACCAGGATATGGCGGGCCTTGTATTCCTTATCGCCCATGGTGGCGACATAGGTGTCGTAATCCTTTTTGACGGCATCGGGATTGACCGGATGGCTGCGCACATAGTCGGCCAGATAGGCATTGATCAGGACATCCTGGCGGGACATGTCGATCTGGGCCTGGATATCGGGCTTCTTATCCAGCCCTTTTTTCTGTGCTTCCTGGGAAACCACTTCCAGCATCAACAGGCGTTCCTTGACTGCGCGGCGCAGGTCTTCGGAATCCGGACGCCCTTGGGCTTTCTGCATATTGACCATCAAGTCGGCCTTGGCCTTGGCAATGGCCTTCCCGTTGACCGTTGCCACCGCGCCGCCAGCCGCGGCCGGTTCCGCAGCCGCTTCTTTCTTGGCGGCTGTTGCCGGGACGCTGGCCAGGGCCAGCAGGGTTGCAAGCAATGGAGCGTAGCGCAGAGGGTGTTTCATGAAATTTTTCCTAATTGTCGGATCAGATAGTAGGTGTGTTTTAAGCAAGCTTCAGGGAAGATCGCCGATTCGTCGTTAGTCGCCAAAACCCGCAGCCTCCGGGTCATGACGCGCATAGCATTTTCGATAATACACCAGGGATTTCCAGCCAAGGCGTGATCTAGCGGGGAAAAACCTGCAAAAAAGGCTTCACATTCACGTTGGCATAGACACCGGCGGCCACATAGGGATCGCTGTCCGCCCAGGCCCGGGCGGCTTCAAGGGAGTCGAAAGTGGCAACGATGATGCTGCCGCTGAACCCCGCCGGCCCCGGATTGGGGCTGTCCACTGAAGGGGTTGGGCCGGCCAGGACCAAGCGTCCTTCCATTTGCAATTGCTCCAGGCGGGCGACATGGGCGGGGCGCGCAGCCAGACGCCGTTCCAGACTGTTTGGTACGTCGTCTCCCAAAATGGCATACAGCATCAGATTTTTTCCTCTTCCATGTACTTGGCCAGCAGCAGGGCTTGGCCGATGACGAAAACGAACATCAGGCCAGTCAGGCCGTAGAGTTTGAAGCTGACCCAGCCGTCGCAGGACAGTAGTTTCATGGCAATCAGATTGGCGCCGCCCATGGCGAACAGGAATCCAGCCCAGGCAAGATTCAGCCGTGGCCAGATATGGTCGGGCAGGTTCAGTTGTGGTGCCATGAGTTGTTGCATCAGATTCTTTTTCAGCACCGCGGCGGCAAACATCAGAATGCTGCCGAACAGCCAGTAGAGCACGGTCGGCTTCCATTGGATGAAGGCCGGGTTGCGGAAATAGAGGGTGGCTCCACCGAAAAACACGATGATGGAAAGACTGATCCAAAGCATGGGGTCCACCTTCTTCTTGCGCAGGATCAGCCAGCCCACTTGGGCGAAAGTGGCGGCGATGGCGACCATCGTGGCAAGCAGAATGGGTTCCTGAAGCAGCGGAATATCCGCCGGGAAGGCTGTTGCACAGCCCGCACCCTGGCTAGCGGCGCCGTGACCGGCGATCTTGTAGGTGGCGAAGAAGAGGATGACGGGGAACAAGTCGAACAGGAGTTTCATGCTTTATTTTTCTTCGAAGTCCAGGGAAGCCGAGTTAATACAGTAGCGGAGTCCGGTGGGGGCGGGGCCGTCATTGAAGACATGGCCCAGATGGGCGCCGCATTGGCTGCAGGTGACCTCGATACGATGCATGTTGTGGCTGAAATCGTTATGTTCCGAAATAGTGTTGCTTTCCAAGGGGGCGAAAAAGCTGGGCCAGCCGCAACCCGCGTCGAATTTGGTTTCGGCGTCGAATAGGGCCGCGCCGCAACAGACGCAGAAATACCGCCCTGCCTGCCAATGGTCCCAGAATTGACCTGTGAAGGGGCGTTCGGTTCCCTTTTCCCGGGTGACGCGGTATTGCTCTTCGGTGAGCTGTTCCCGCCATTCAGCGGGGCTTTTCTCTGTTTTCGTCATGGCAAACTCCTTGGGGCGGCAAGTTACCATAGGCACTCTAGCGGGTGACATGCGGAAGACTCAAGGAGAAGGCGAAATGCGGGTTATGGTGCTCGGTGCCGGCGTGGTGGGCGTGGCTTCGGCCTGGTATCTGGCGGCGGCGGGCCATAAGGTCACTGTGGTGGATCGCCAGCCGGATGCCGGCATGGAAACCAGCTTCGCCAATGGCAGCCAAGTGTCGGTCTGTCATGCGGAGCCCTGGGCGCACCCGGGGGCGTTGAAGCAGATTCTGAAATGGTTGTGGCGGGAGGATGCGCCCTTGTTGTGGCGTTTCCGTTGGGATGCGGCCCAGTGGGCCTGGGGGTTGAACTTTCTCAGCCAATGCAGTGCGGTCCGCACGCGGAGCAATATCGAGTCGCTGGTGGCCCTGGGCTTGCATAGTCGCCGCTGCTTGCAGGTGCTGCGGCAGGAACTCGGCCTGGATTACGATCAGTTGCAGAAGGGCATCCTGCATTTCTATACAGAGCGGGGCGAGTTCGAACATGCACTGCCCCAGGCCGAAATCATGACCCGGCTGGGCTGCACGCGACACGTCGTTTCCGCTGCCGAGTGCGTGGCCATTGAGCCTGCCCTGGCCCATATCGGCACCAGCCTGGTCGGCGGTACCTACACCCCGGAGGATGAGTCGGGAGACGCCCATCTGTTTACTCTGGCCCTGGCCCGGGCCTGTGCGGAACGCGGCGTTGTGTTCCGCTATGGGAGCGCCATCGATTCCTTGCAAACGCAAGGAGGACGGGTGGTTGCGGCCAGCCTGGGCGGGGGCGACACCCTGACAGCGGACGCTTTTGTCGTAGCCCTGGGTAGTTATTCGCCCCTGCTGTTGCGTCCCCTCGGGGTGCGTTTGCCTGTTTATCCGGCCAAGGGTTATTCCATCACCATTCCACTGGCTGACGATGCCAAGGCGCCCGTGGTCAGTTTGACCGACGATGGCCATAAACTGGTGTTTTCCCGCCTAGGTCGTCGTTTGCGGGTGGCGGGGACGGCGGAATTTTGCGGTTACGATACCCGCTTGAACCGGGCCCGCCTGGATGCCATCCAGGCCAGGACTTGGGAGGTTTTCCCCGGCCTGGAGCCGGCTGGCGAAGTCGAGGAGTGGGCTGGCCTTAGGCCAGCCACTCCCGGGAATGTGCCTTTGATCGGGGCGACCCGATATTCGAATTTGTTCGTCAATACCGGCCACGGCACCCTGGGATGGACCTTGGCCTGCGGTTCGGGCCAATTATTGGCCGATCTTGTCAGTAGTAAGGAACCCCGGGTGGATCCCCGCTGTTACGCTCCCTAGCCCTAGGGGCGGGCAGCAAGCTCAGTGGAGGTGGCGGGAGTGGGGTGTTCCTTCCTCCTCGGGCATCTCTGCATGCACGGTTTCCCCGTCCTGGTTGGGGTAGTAGGGGGCGCCGCAGTCGTCGCAGTATTCGGCGGGAAAGGCGTGGTCCAGGGAGGTGATCCGGTTGACGCCCGCCGCAGTGAGGATGCTTTCCACTTGCCCCGGGACGTCGCTGTTTTCATCCTCCGCATCCAACAGCGGCCAGACTACGCCATGGACAACTTTCGCCCCGTCGGCCAGGGTGAAGCCGATACGGTATTCGGTGAGTCGCCGCTCATGGAAGGGGGCAATGACCGCTTGCAATTGGTCGGCCGCCTCGGGGAAGGTGGCATTGAGAAAAGCCACCGATGCCTGGATCGCATAGCCGCGCGCGGCGCGATCAGTGTCGCGGCAGGCGCTGAAAAACGCCAGGGGCAGGCGGGCTTCTATTGCACAGCCCGGGAACAATGGCCGCAATACCTCTCCTCCCTGCTGTTTCCATTGGGCTTCTGCTTGCTCCCTATCCCCATCCTGTTCCTGCCAGCGGAAGATCGGCGCACCGTGTTTGACGGCCACGGCGGCCAGGATGTAGCGATTGTCGGAAAGAAAGTGCATGGCCTCGGGCAATTGGCCGGCATCCACGTGGAAATCAACGTTTTGTTGGGCCGCCCGACCGAGTTGGCCGGTGAACCTGGCCGTGGCGGAAAAGCCGGGCGGTATCTGGTCAGGGCTGAACAGTGCGTTGGCCAAGGCCAGCCGCGTATCCGCGGCCAGCACGTGGGCCATCAACTGGGTGCGTACATTGGTCAAGATGGCGGCGGAAACGGGGCCGGAGGGAATGGAATAGCGGGACCAGGCCAGGATGGGAATGGCGATCAGCAGCAGGTCGTCGCCTTGGTCGCCGCCGGTGGAGTGGCTCTCGGTACGGGATTCGACCAGGTCCACCAATCCTTCGTAACCCCGGTCGTCGCTTTGGTAGAGGTGGTCCAGGGCCGCATTGAGGGTGTCGTCGTCCTTGCCCTTGAGCAATGTGTCGATTTGGTTCGACAGGCGGGCCTCCCAGTAGGCATCCTCCAGACGGCTGGAGGATAGGCCCAGGGCGCGGGCTTCCTTGAGTAGGGCTTCGGTATCCGGTGCGGACCGGGGCGGGCGGGGGGAGCGGGTTCGCTTCATGGAGGGATTCTTGTCTCGGTAAGGCGGCTTGGGGGGCACGAAGGGCCGCGAGGCCAGCCGGGAATTTTAGCAACTCAGAAGCGATGAGCCGCTGGTAGACTTCGCGCCATCCTACTTCATTGTCCAAACGATCCCCTATGTTCTCGAAGCTGATGCCCAAGGAAGGTAAGTTTTTCGATCTGTTCAACGCCCACGCCGAACTGGTGGTGAAGGGCAGCCATCAGTTCGCGTCCCTGGTGGCCGATATCGGCAAGGGACCGGAAATCCAGTCCCAGCATTCCCGTGCCATCGACGAGACCGAAACCAAGGCCGACAAGATCACCCACGACACCATCGCCTTGCTGCACAAGTCCTTCAACACCCCCTTGGACCGGGATGAAATCCACCAACTCATCGTGCGCATGGACGACATCCTCGATCTCATCCAGGACGTGACCGAAACCATGCACCTGTACGACGTGCGCCAGCTTACCGAGGAGGCCCATCGCCTTACCGACATCTGCGTTTCCTGTTGCGAACGGGTCAAAACCGCCGTGAATCTGTTGTCCAGCATGGACAATGCGGCAGCCATCCTGCGCACCTGCGCCGAGATCGATCAACTGGAATCCGATGCCGACCGGGTCATGCGCCATGGCCTTGCCAAGCTGTTCCGGGAAGAAGCGGACGTGCGTCATTTGATCAAGATGAAGGGCGTGTACGAACTGCTGGAGACCATCACCGACCGCTGCGAGGATGTGGCCAATATCCTCGAGGGCATCGTCCTCGAAAACGCCTGAGCGGGGTTCCATCATGTCCGGTTTGAATGCCACATTGTGGGTGGTCGGTCTGCTGGTGCTCCTGGCGTTGCTGTTCGATTTCATGAACGGTTTCCACGATGCGGCCAATTCCATCGCCACCGTCGTATCCACTGGTGTGCTGAAGCCCCATCAGGCGGTGGCCTGGGCGGCCATTTTCAATGTGATCGCCGTGTTCCTGTTCCAGCTCAAGGTGGCCAGCACCATAGGCAAGGGCACCATTGATCCCAGTATCGTCGATTACCACGTTGTATTCGGCGCTCTGGTGGGTGCTTGCGCTTGGAACGTCATTACCTGGTACTACGGCATCCCCTCCAGTTCTTCCCATGCCCTGATCGGCGGTCTGGTGGGGGCGGCCTTGATCAAGGCCGGGCCGGACGCCCTCAAGCTCGACGGCATCGGCAAGACCGTGGCCTTCATTTTTATCGCCCCGGTGCTGGGTTATCTGTTGGGCAGCATTCTTTCGGTGATCGTCGCCTGGCTCTGCAATCGTTCCACGCCACGCAAGGTGGACAAAATCTTCCGCCGGCTGCAGCTGGTGTCGGCCTCCCTCTACAGCCTGGGCCACGGCGGCAATGATGCGCAGAAAACCATCGGCATCATCTGGATGCTGTTGATGGCTTCCGGACTGACATCGGCGGAGAACGGCGTTCCTACTTGGGTGATCGTGGCCTGCTATACCGCCATGGGGCTTGGCACCCTCTTCGGCGGCTGGCGCATCGTCAAGACCATGGGACAGCGCATCACTAAGCTCAAACCGGTGGGGGGCTTCTGCGCCGAAACCGGCGGCGCCCTGACGCTGTTCATGTCCACGGCGCTGGGTATCCCTGTGTCCACCACCCACACCATCACCGGCGCCATCGTCGGCGTCGGCTCCACCCGGGGCGCCAGCAACGTGCGTTGGGGCGTGGCAGGCAGTATCGTTTGGGCCTGGGTACTGACCATCCCGGCCAGCGCCTTCATCGCCGCAGCGGCCTGGTGGATAGGCAATCTGATCATTTGATCGGGGTCATGGCGGATAACTGTTGTCAAAGTTGCGGCGCCTGCTGCGCTACCTATCGGGTGTCCTTCTATTGCGGTGAAATGGACGAATACCCGGGGGGTATCGTGCCAACGGGACTGGTGGAGCAAATCAATGCCACCATGGCCTGTATGAAAGGCACGGGCAGCCAACCGCCGCGCTGTGTCGCGCTCCATGGCGAGATCGGTAAAAGCGTGTCCTGCGCCATCTACGAATTCCGCCCCAGTCCCTGCCGCGAATTCGCACCCCTCGCCGCCGTGGGGCGTGGTGACGATGCTTGCGCCGATGCCCGTCGTCGACACGGCCTGCCTCCCCTTTGATCTGTTAGAATTCTTTGTGGCGGGTCTCCCCGCATTGCGGAGTGGTGAACCTGGTCAGGGCCGGAAGGCAGCAGCCACAGCCAATTTCTGCAAGTGCCGGGGGTCAGGCTCGCCACCCCTCCCTCTCCTTTCGAGATATCCAGCGACGGCATGAGCTATCAAGTCCTCGCCCGCAAGTGGCGTCCAAAGTCTTTCGCCACCCTGGTGGGGCAGGAGCACGTGGTGCGCGCGCTGACCCATGCCCTCGAGCAGCAGCGCCTGCACCATGCCTACCTGTTTACCGGCACCCGTGGCGTGGGTAAAACCACCCTGGCGCGGATCATGGCCAAGGCCCTGAATTGTGAAACCGGCATTACCTCCACGCCTTGCGGGATATGCTCTTCCTGTACCGAGATTGACGGCGGCCGCTTTGTGGATCTGATCGAGGTGGATGCAGCCACCAACACCCGTGTCGACGAAATGCGGCAGTTGCTGGAGAACGCCACCTACGCGCCGACCCGGGGCCGCTTCAAGGTCTATGTGATCGACGAAGTCCACATGCTGTCCAACTCGGCCTTCAACGCCATGTTGAAGACCCTGGAAGAGCCGCCGGAGCACATCAAGTTCATCCTCGCCACCACCGATCCTCAGAAGATTCCGGTGACGGTGCTGTCCCGTTGTTTGCAGTTCAATCTCAAACAGATGCCCCAGGGACATATCGTCGAGCATCTGACCAACATCCTCGGCAAGGAGAATGTGGCCTTCGAAGAGGCGGCCCTGCGCCATCTGGCCAAGGCGGCGGCAGGCAGCATGCGCGACGCCCTTTCCCTGCTGGACCAGGCCATTGCCCATGGCGCAGGCAAGGTGGAAGAAGCCGGTGTGCGCGACATGCTCGGCACGGTGGGGGACGATTACCTCTACGGCCTGCTTGATGCCCTGATGGCCGGCGACGCGCCCGCCTTGCTGGCGGTAGCGGACAGTATGGAAGGGCGCAGTCTCAGTTTCGATTCCGCCTTGCAGGAACTGGCGGTGTTGTTCCATCGCATCGCACTGCTGCAATTCGCCCCAGACGCCCTGGCCGACAGTGGCGAACGGGTGCGGCTGCAACCCTATGCAGACGGTTTCGACGCGGAGTTTCTTCAGCTTTGTTACCAGATCGCCGTCCAGGGCCGTGATGATCTTGGCCTGGCGCCGGATGAATACACCGGCTTCACCATGGCTTTATTGCGCCTGGTGGCGTTCCGGCCGGACAACGGCGGCCAGCCACGGCAGGCGGCATCCGCTCCGCGTTCCCAGGCCGCCACGGTTCAGCCCCAGGTTGCAAGCCGGCCCCAGGCGTCATCGGCCCCAGTGAGGGAACCCGCGCCCAGGCCCGTCGCTGCAGCCGAGTCGGCTGATGGTCCCGATGACGCTTGGCATCGCATCCTGGCCCATCTGAATCTGGCGGGTATGGCTCGGCAATTGGCCCACCATTGCGAAATGGTGGAGCAGGTGGAAGGCCAGATCGTTTTGCGCCTGTCCCCAGTGCACAAACATCTGCTGGGCAATCTCCAGCAGGACAAGCTGCAGTCCGAGCTACGGGCCCATTTGGGACAGGACGCCCTGCGGCTGGTGATCAACCTGGCCGATACCGAATCCATCACCCCTGCGGAACATGCGCGCAACGTCCAGCGGGAGCGCCAGGAGCAGGCCATTGCCTCCATTGAGGGGGACAATTTTGTGCGCGAGGTGGTGGACATGTTCGACGCCACCATCGACGAATCAACCATCAAACCGATTTAGGAGCATTCCCCATGAAAGGCGGTTTCGGCAATATCGCCGGGCTGATGAAACAAGCCCAGCAAATGCAGCAGAACATGGCCAAGGCCCAGGAGGAACTGGCCTCCATCGAAGTGGAAGGCCAGTCCGGCGCCGGCGCGGTGAAAGTGGTGATGACCTGCAAGCACGACGTGCGTCGCGTCACCATTGATCCTTCCGTCATGGATGACAAGGAGATGCTGGAAGACCTGGTGGCCGCCGCGCTCAATGACGCCACCCGTCGCGTCGAAGCCACCACCCAGGAGCGCATGGGTGCTTTCACCGCCGGACTCAACCTGCCACCCGGCATGAAACTGCCGTTCTAAACAGCGACTCAATGAAGCTGCCCAACAGCCTTGAGGCCTTGGTCGAGGCTTTACGCTGCCTGCCCGGTGTCGGTCCCAAGTCGGCACAACGGATGGCCTACCACTTGTTACAGCACGATCCAGAAGGCGCAAGGCAATTGGGCCGGGCCCTGGACGGTGCTTTGAGCCATTTGCGCCATTGCACCCGCTGCAACAACTTCGCCGAGCAGGAAGTATGTGAACGTTGCCTCTCGCCGAAGCGGGATGCGTCCCAGCTCTGCATCGTGGAAATGCCCGTGGACCTCAACACCATGGAGCAGACCCACGCCTACAACGGCCTCTACTATGTACTCATGGGGCGCTTGAGTCCCTTGGATGGACTGGGGCCGCGGGAGTTGGCCTTCGAGCGCCTCCTGGCCCGGGCGGCAGACGGCGTTGTGGCCGAAGTGATCCTGGCCACCAACTTCACCAATGAAGGCGAGGCCACAGCCCACTATTTGTCGGAGATGCTCCAGCCCAAGGGGGTACGGGTCAGCCGTATCGCCCGCGGCGTGCCCGTGGGCGGAGAGCTGGAGTTCACCGATGCCGCCACGGTGGCTCAGGCCTTGATCGAACGTCGTCGCTACGATTGATCGGTTTTCGCCAAGAAAAAACTGGAAATGCTGCAACGCACTGTCTATTCAGGTTTTTTTCCAAGGAATCAGGCTGGTACCGGCGCTCCAGTGACTGTGGGGCTTTAATAGCCCTGCTGACTCCGATATAATCTTTGAGTTCAGTACTGGGCTTGCCCGGTTCGCGTCTTTCCATCTTCAGGGATACCCACCATGAGCTGTGACGAAAAAGTGGATTGCGGTCGGCGGCGTTTACTCGTTGCCACTGCTGCCGCAGGCGGCGTGGCTGGCGTGGCGGCCGCTGTGCCGTTCCTTGCCAGCATGGCCCCCTCCGAACGTGCCAAGTCTGCTGGTGCGCCGGTTGAGGCCGATATCAGCAAACTAGCCCCCGGTCAGATGATGACCGTCGAGTGGCGCGGCAAGCCGGTGTGGATCATCCACCGCACCAAGGAAATGTTGGATTCGCTGCAAAAGACCGATCCCCTGGTGTCCGACCCCAAGTCGGAACGCAAGCAGCAGCCCGAGTATGCGCAGAACGAATACCGTTCGATCAAGCCCGAATATATGGTGGTTGTGGGCATCTGCACCCACCTGGGGTGCTCACCCTCCGAAAAATTCAAGACCGGCGCCGAATCCGGCGTGACCCCCGACTGGGCTGGCGGCTTCCTTTGCCCCTGTCATGGCTCCACCTTCGACCTGGCCGGCCGGGTCTACAAGAGCAAGCCTGCGCCGGACAACCTGGAAGTGCCGCCCCACATGTACCTGGGCGACGCCAAGATTCTCATCGGCGAAGACAAGAAGGGGGCCTGATCCATGGCAAGCACTGCTGAAAAATACAAGTCGGACGGTAGCCTGGCCGGTAACGCGCTGGAATGGGTGGATGCCCGTTTTCCCGCCATGGCCCTCTATAAGGAGCACCTCTCCGAGTACTACGCACCGAAGAACTTCAATTTCTGGTACTTCTTCGGCTCCCTGGCGCTGCTGGTGCTGGTTAACCAGATCGTCACCGGTATCTTCCTGGTGATGCATTACAAGCCCGACGCCGCCCTCAATGCTTCCGGCGTGCCGGTGGCCTTCGCCAGTGTCGAGTACATCATGCGCGACGTGCCCCTGGGCTGGATCATCCGCTACATGCACTCCACCGGCGCTTCCGCCTTCTTCGTGGTGGTGTATCTCCACATGTTCCGCGGCATGCTTTATGGTTCCTACCGTAAGCCCCGGGAACTGATCTGGCTGTTTGGCATCGGCATCTTCCTCTGTCTGATGGCAGAAGCCTTCTTTGGCTACCTGCTGCCTTGGGGACAGATGTCTTTTTGGGGGGCGCAGGTGATCGTGAATCTGTTCTCGGCGATCCCCATTGTTGGCCCTGACTTGTCAGTGTTCATCCGCGGTGATTTCGTCGTCTCCGATGCCACCCTGAATCGTTTCTTCTCCTTTCATGTGATTGCCATTCCCTTGGTACTGCTAGGCCTGGTGGCGGCTCATTTGATCGCCTTGCACGAAGTGGGTTCCAACAACCCTGATGGCGTTGAGATCAAGAAGCACAAGAACGAAAAGGGCATCCCCCTGGACGGCATTCCCTTCCATCCCTACTACACAGTCAAGGATATGGTGGGTGTGGTGGTGTTCCTGATGGTGTTCACCGTAGTGATTTGCTTCATGCCGGAGTTCGGTGGTTATTTTCTGGAATGGAACAACTTCATTCCTGCTGACCCCTTGAAGACTCCTCCCCATATCGCCCCTGTGTGGTACTTCACCCCCTTCTATTCGCTGCTGCGTGCGGTGACCTATCCCTTCCTCGGGATTGATGCCAAATTCTGGGGTGTGGTTGCCATGGGCGGTGGTGTAGTGATCATGGCTTTCCTGCCTTGGCTGGATCGTAGTGCAGCAAAATCCATTCGCTACCGTGGCAAGATCTACAAGACCATGCTAGCCATTTGGGTTGTCGGATTCATGTTGCTTGGTTTCCTCGGCACCAAGCCGCCTTCCTATGCGTTCTTCGGCGTGATTCCCGGTGCTCCCGTAGCACAGATTCTTTCGGTCTATTACTTCCTCTATTTCATCACCATGCCTTGGTGGTCGAAGGCGGACAAGTGCAAGCCCGAACCGGAAAGGGTGACTGGATAATGAAAAAGCTTCTGTTTGCGTTGCTGCTGGCTCCCCTGTTCGCCTGGGCGAACGGTCCCGAGCTTCATCTTGACAAGGCGCCGGACAAGTCTGGCGATATGGCCGCGCTGCAAAACGGCGCCAAGTATTTTGTGAATTACTGCCTTGGCTGCCATTCCGCTTCCTACATGCGCTACAACCGCCTGAAGGACATCGGTCTCAGCGAAGAACAGATCAAGGACAACCTGCTGTTCACCGCCGAGAAGACCGGCGAGTTGATCCGTATCGGCATGCAGCGGGAAGATGCCAAAGTCTGGTTCGGTGCCGCTCCTCCCGACTTGACCCTGATCGCCCGTTCCCGCGCTTCCGAGTTTGGCACGGGTCCCGATTGGCTCTACACCTATCTGCGCGGCTTCTACCGTGATGCCGAGCGTCCCTCGGGATGGAACAACACGGTGTTCGCCAACGTGGGTATGCCTCACGTATTGTGGGAACTGCAGGGCGAACAAGTGATGGGCGAGAATCACGAACTCACTTTGGCCAAGCCGGGCAAGCTCAAGCCTGAAGAGTATGACGCCGCCGTGGCGGATCTTGTGGCTTTCCTGAAGTACATGGGTGAGCCTGTTTCCGAGCTTCGCAAGACGCTCGGCTGGATAGTGCTGGCCGCTTTGGCAGCGCTTTTTGTCTTGACGTATGCGCTTAAACGCGAATACTGGAAAGACGTTCATTAACCTGAATTGACCAAATGACTATGGGGCATCGTGAAATGAGCGCGCCGCTAGCACGTAAAGTGGTGCGCGATGCCGATTACTCCTGGGGTACGAGTACCATGATGAACCTGTATTCGGGCACGACCTGTCCGTTCAGCCATCGTTGCAGAATCGTTCTGTACGAGAAGCAGATGGACTTCCAGGTAATCGATGTGGACTTGTTCAACAAGCCGGAGGACATCGCCGTCATCAACCCGTACAACCGGGTACCGGTGCTGGTGGATCGGGATCTTGTGTTGTACGAATCGAACATCATCAATGAATACATTGATGAGCGTTTCCCGCATCCGCAGCTCATGCCGCCGGATCCTCAAACCCGGGCCAAGGCGCGGCAGCTCCTGTTCACCATGGAGCATGAGTTGTTCAGCCATATCGATGCACTGGAAAAGAACGCCAAGTCGGCGGACAAGTCGCGGCAGCATATCCGCGACCGTTTGTCCGAGCTGGCGCCGATTTTCGCCAAGCAGAAGCACTTGCTGGGTGAGGATTTTTCCATGCTGGACGTGGCCATCGCCCCGCTGCTGTGGCGCCTTGACCATTACGGCATCGAACTGCCGAAGACTGCCGCTCCGTTGATGAAATACGCTGAGCGCATCTTCTCCCGTCAAGGCTTCATCGATGCCTTGACCCCCTCCGAAAAGGTCATGCGCCGCTGACCTTGAATGGAATCCCGCCGCACCGTTCACGCAACGGCTGCGGCGGTTTTATTTTTCTCCATCAATGATATCCACCAAGCCCTATTTGATGCGTGCCATCTATGAATGGTGCGTCGATCAAGGTTTCACGCCTTACCTGCAAGTGGCGGTGGACGCCCAGACCCGTGTTCCCCGGGAGCATGTCCGCGACGGCCAGATCGTCTTGAATGTGGGGCCGGATGCGACCCATCAATTCATTATCGGCAATGAGGACGTGACCTTCCAGGCGCGCTTTAACGGTAAAGCGTTCCCGGTGTTTGTGCCTGTCAATGCGGTGGTGGCTATCTATGCCCGTGAAAACGGACAGGGCATGGCTTTCGAGGTGGAGAAGTCCGCGCCCGAAGGCGAGACTCCTGCGTCGGACATTGCCGCCGACTCGCTCTCGCAAGTTGAAGTCGCTCCTGCGATCGATACGGATTCGGAACCCGATCCTGGCGCACCCAATCGTCCTGCCCGTTCCCACCTGACCCGGGTCAAATAACTAGGTTTCCTCGGGCCTTGCCGGGGCGCCTTGCTCCGTCTTCCCGCGCTTGCTTATTTGCTTTCCATCACCCAGACGCCGTCCCAGTCGTTTCCGGGCGGGTTGGTGCGCAAATAGTCGCAGCGTTCCACATACATCTTCGCTGCCTTGTCCTCGGGGTTGAGCTTCAGCACCTCCTGGAATGTGCCGATGGCGTCCTCCCAACGTTGCTGGCGGTAATAGTGCAATCCTGATTTGAACTGGCGCAGTGCTTCGCTCAGGTTCGGGTAGGTTTCCTCGTTGTGGTAGTCGAGGATTTCGTAGATGGATACCGGCTGGGTCTTGCCCTTGACGATGACCATGTCCATTTCCCGGCTGTAATAGGTACCGCGCAACTGCTTGTAGGTGAACTCGCTGACCAGGATATGGGCGCCGTATTGCTTGCAGGCGGATTCCAGGCGGGCGGCAAGGTTCACGCCGTCGCCGATGATGGTGTAGTCCATCCGCTTTTTCGAACCGATGTTGCCCGACACCACCTGGTCGGTGTTGAGGCCGATGCCGATGTCCACGGGCAGCTTGCCATCGGCGATGCGCTGCCGGTTCCAGGCGTGCAGTTCCTTCATCATGGCCACGGCGGCGCGCACGGCGCGATCGGTGTCGTCCTCATGGGGTACCGGAATACCGAAGGCGGCCATGATGGCATCGCCGATAAATTTATCCAGCATGCCTTCTTCCCGCTGGATGCAGTCCACCATCAGCGTGAAGTATTCATTGAGCAGGGCCACCGTGCCCTGGGCGCCCAACTGCTCGGTGATGGTGGTGAAGCTGCGCACGTCGGAGAACAGCACCGTGGCGGTGACGCTTTGCCCACCCAGCATTTCCGCCCCGGCAGCCACCAGCTTGTCGGCGATACCCGGGTCCATGTAGCGGGACATGGTGGATTTGAGCCGTTTTTCGTTGCTGATGTCCTCGATCAGCAGCATGGAACCGATGCGTTTCTTTTCTGTGGATTGCAGGGGTAGCACGGTGACGTTCACCGACAGGGCTTCATCGCCGATGGTCAGGCTGGCGTCCATGGTCAATTCCGACTGCTGGGTTTCCCCCACCCGCTTGAGCTTGTCCAGCAACCAACTGTTGGCCCCGGCAAAAAACTCCGCTGCCGGTTTTTGCAGGATGGCCTGGGGTTGTGTCCGCAGGATGCGCAGGCCGGCGGCATTGCAGGTGACGATGCGTTCGCCCTCATCCAGGGTGACCACGCCATTGGACATGGATTCGAGCATGGCCTCGTTGTAGTTCTTCATGGCCTGCACGTCGGCGAACAACTTGGCGTTTTCCAGGGCGATGGAGATCTGCGCGGTGAAGGCCCGCAGCCGGGATTCGTCCTCGTTGGTGAAGGGGCCGCCGCGTTTGTTGAGCACCTGGGTCACGCCGATGGTCTTGCCGTGCTTGTTGATGATGGGCACGCAGAGGATGGAGCGGGTGAAGTAGCCGGTCTTCTTGTCGAAGGCCGGGTTGAAGCGCAGGTCGGCGTAGGCGTAGGGGATGTTGATGGACTTGCCGGATGTGAATACCGCACCGGCGATGCCCACGTGGTTGGGCAGTCGGATCTGCATGGACTCGAGGCCCTGGCCCACCTCGGACCAGAGCTCATGGGTCTTGTCGTCGTTGAGGAACAGGGTGGAGCGCTCGGCATTGAGCAGGCGGGTGGCTTCCCCCATGACCTTCTGCAAGAGGGAACCCAGCTTGATATCCGCGGTGACTTCCGACACCACGTCGATGAATTCCATCTCCTGGCGGCGGATGGCCTTCATGCGTTCGATGAACTGAGCGCTTTGCAGGGCCAGGGTGCCCTGGCTGGTCATGGCTTCGAGCAGGGTCAGATCCTGTTTGGTGAACTTCCCGTTACGCTTGTTGAGGGTTTGGGCGACGCCGATCACTTCACCCTTCACCGTCTTGATCGGCACGCAGAGGATGTTGCGGGTGGTGAAGCCGGTCTGCTCGTCGATGGAACGATTGAAGCGGTTGTCGGAGTAGGCATCCTGGATGATCAGCGCTTCGCCGGTAGTAAACACGTAGCCGGCGATGCCGCTGTTGTTGAGTAGGCGGATTTCCCTCTGGATATTGCCCTGGGCTACCCGGGAATAGAGTTCGTTGGTATCGGGATCGTTGAGGAACAAGGAGCCGCGCTCGGCGTTGATTTCCTGGGTGGTCATTTCCACCAGGGCCTGGAGCACTTCATCCAGGGTTTCATAACCCGCCATGCGGCGGGTCACTTCCAACAGCAACTCGGCGTGGCGCAGACGTTTTTTCTGCGCCGCCGAAGAGTTCTGTTCCTGGAGGCGTTGTTTGGTCGGCTCGGTCATCGGGAACCCGCTGATTTGAAGGACTCCAATTCGTCCCGCAAGAGTCGGACGGTATTCTGGAGTTGGTTGGCTTCATTGACGAAAAGGCTGTGTTCGTGGCGCACGGCATTGTCCCGGTCTATCCTCGCCAATTCCAATGCTTCGCGCAGGGAGCCGATGGTGGCGTGCAATTGGGCGATCTCCGCCTGGCCGGCGGCGACGGCGTTGCGCACGGCGATTTCGCTTTCGCTGCGCAGTAATTCCAGCTCGTCGCGCAGGGCGCCGGCGGTGGCTTTCAACTGCTGCATCTCCTGATGGGAGGCGGCGCGTTCCTGTTGCAAGGCACGCTCTTTATCCTGACGGGCGATTTCCAGTTCGTCCCGCAGGGCGCTGAGGGTGTTCTTGAGCAGGGCGATCTCGCCGTTGGCGCCGCTGACGGCCTGACGTACCGCGTTATCGGCATCGCCCTGATTCTTTTCCAGAGCATCGCGCAGGGCCGTTACCGTCCGCTTCAGGTCGCGGATTTCCGCCTTGGCCAGCAATAAATCCTGTTCTTCCTGGGAGTTGTCCGCCGTGCCTGCCATTTGCATCTGCTCCAGTGCGACGATGGGAATGGCGCCCCGAAGACGAATCGAACGTCCGACCTACCCCTTAGGAGGTGGTTGCTCTATCCACTGAGCTACCGGGGCGAAGGCCGCCATTGTAGCGTCGAAATGTTACGGAATGGCTTGGAATCAGGGTTTCGGCGGTGGCGGGGGCAGCGGTTTGCCGTCATCATCTAGGCCGAGTTTGCGCAGGACGGTTTCCTTGTTGATGTGCAGCAGTTCTCCGATGGCGGTGTAATCATCGGGGAGGGCTGCATCATCCCAACCGTTGGCGGAGTGGCGGGCCAGGTCGGTGGCCAGCACCACGTTACGCACCCGGGGATTATCCGATTGGCTCGGATCCATGAGAGTGGTGATGAGCTCCGGCAATCGCCATTCCTTGGCCAGACCAATGCCCAGGGTGTTGAGGGTGATCTGGTATACCGCCTGCTGGGCGGCAGAGGAACGCATGGCCTTGTCGGCCGTCTGCATTTGCTTGACCTGGAGGGCCAGGCTGGGCGCGAAACACCACATCAGGATTTCCGCCGCATTACGCAACAGGGTGGCCACCGTGATTTCGTCCACGTCCAGGTCGTGGCGCAGGATGGCCCATTCCCGGGCCCAACTGGCGGCCTTGCGGGAGCGGGTAATGACCTTGAGCAGGCCGAGCAGGGCTTGGGGGTAGCCGGCCAACTGCTCCTCTACTACGGGAATATCGGTGAAGTCACGGAAAAAGGGGCCGATGCCTATCATCATCAGCGCCCGCTCTATGGTGGTGATGTCCGTGTGTTGGCGCTGCTTGCGATGGGCCTCGATATAGCGCAGGACGCGCATGGTCATCAGCGGGTCCTTGAGGATCACGGAGGACAGCACCCGACCATTAACCGTATCGGCCTGTTCCCGCAGGCGGTCGAGTTCGGCGACGGTATGCTTCAGCGCGGGCAACTGCGCTGTGCCATAGAACTGGATCCAGCCTTCCGGCTCGGTGAAGGGTTTTTCGATCATTGGACAATCATAAGGGGTTTCTCGGGTTTTTGCCGGATGATGACCGGGGAGGGGCGCTGCCTGAGGCTGCCGGAGATATTGGGAAAGCGCTTGAATTATCTGGATTGTTTGCGTAGAATCCCGCCCCTTTCCACCTTGCTCCACCCGTTCGCATGCGGGGGGGCTCTTAAGCCAAAAGGAGATTACATGCGCCATTACGAAGTCGTATTCATCGTCCACCCGGACCAGTCCGAGCAGGTGCCCGCCATGATCGAGCGTTACAAGACGCTGGTGACCGGCCAGAACGGCATCATCCATCGCCTTGAAGACTGGGGCCGCCGCCAGATGGCCTACTCGATCCAGAAGGTCCACAAAGCCCATTACGTGCTCATGAACATCGAGTGCGGCAAGGAAACTTTGGCCGAGCTGGAAAATGCCTTCAAGTTCAATGACGCCGTGTTGCGTCATCTGACCATCAAGATGGACAAGCCGGTGACCGCTCCTTCCCCCATGATGAAGGAAGAGAAGTCCAAGTCCCTCACCGCCCAGTCCGAAACCAAGGTGGAGGTCGCTGCTGCCTGACAAGGCATCGGGTAACGCCGGTCCGGCCAACCTGACGCGATTGTCGGGTGTGGTTCTGGAGCGGGGCGCGTTACGCTACACGCCGGCGGGCATCCCCGCCATCGAGTTCCGGCTGGCCCACCAGTCTGAGCAGATGGAAGCGGAGAACCTGCGCAAGGTGGAGTGCGAAATGCCCTGCGTCGCACTAGGACCGACGGCAAACCTGATCGCAGCCCTCAAGCCGGGCGACATCATCCAAGTTGGCGGGTTCTTAGCTGCCCGCAGCCTCAAGGTGAAAAGTCCGGTACTGCATGTGACAACGATAGAATTTTTTGAAGGAAACTGAAAATGGCTTTCAAACCCAAAGCTGGCGCCAAGCGTAAAGACGACAAGGGCCGCAGTCTGTTCAAGCGTCGCAAGTTCTGCCGCTTCAGCGCAGAAAAGATCGAAGAGATCGACTACAAGGATGTGGAAATCCTCAAGGATTTCATCACCGAAAACGGCAAGATCATGCCCGCCCGCATTACCGGCACCAAGACCGGCTACCAGCGTCAGCTGTCCACCGCCATCAAGCGCGCCCGCTTCCTGGCCCTGATGCCCTACACCGACCTGCACAATTCCTGAGGAGACCGCCATGCAAATCATTCTTTTGGAAAAAGTGGTTAACCTCGGCGGCCTCGGCGACGTGGTCAAGGTCAAGGACGGCTATGCCCGTAATTTCCTGATCCCCCAAGGCAAGGCCAAGCGCGCCACCGAAGCGAACAAGAAGGTCTTCGAAGAGCGTCGCGCCGAGCTGGAAAAGGCCCAGGCTGAAAAGTTGGCCGCTGCCCAGGCCCTGGCCGGCAAGATCGAAGGCCAGACCGTGCAGATCACCCGCAAGGCCGGTGTTGATGGCCGTCTGTTCGGTTCTGTTGGTAATGCCGACATCGCCGACGCCCTCAAGGCCCAGGGTTTCGACGTGGAAAAGGCTGCCGTGCGCCTGCCCAATGGTCCTTTCAAGACCATTGGCGACAACCAGGTGGAAGTGGCCCTGCACACCGACGTGGTGGCTACCGTGACCGTTTCCGTGCTGGGCGAACACTGATCCCTCGGCAATATCGGAACAATATCGGAACAGGAAGGGGCCGCGTTCAGCGGCCCTTTTCATTTGCTTCGGTGCAGGTCGGGCCGCGGGCGGAATTGTCAAAAGTATTTCCCTGGGGCCGCTGGAGCGCGCGGGTAGAATGCCCCGTGACTCAAATTACGTTTCCCGGTGTGAGCTTCGCGTGGCGAGGCCCGGAAAACAAAAAGCCCCGAACCATTGTCGGGGCCTTCGTTTTTGATTTGCCACTGTGGTGCCCAGGAGAGGACTCGAACCTCCACGGAGTTACCCGCTAGTACCTGAAACTAGTGCGTCTACCAATTCCGCCACCTGGGCTTAACCGGCAAATCAAAGAGCGGCGCATTTTATAGGAAGAATCCGAATTGTCAAACAAGAAAACCAAGAAATTAACCCTGTCCCGCATCCGTCGCGCCGATCCGATGTTGGAGCGCGAACTGAAGAACTATCCCCATCCGTTGCCCAGCCGTGAATACATCCTGCAAGTCCTGGGCGACCAGGAAGGCGTGCCGGTTTCCTTTGAGCGCCTGTGCGAATTGCTGGATGTGGAAAGCCACGAACATGAGTTGTTCCAGCGCCGTCTCGGCGCCATGGCGCGGGACGCGCAACTACTGCAAAACCGCCGCAACGACTGGCTGATCCCGGACAAGGCCCACCTTATCCGCGGTCGCGTCCAGGGCCACGCCGACGGCTTCGGCTTCCTGGTGCCGGAAGAGGGCGGCGACGATATCTTCCTCGCCCCCAAGGAAATGGAGAAGGTGCTCCACGGCGACAAGGCCATCGTCCGCATCATCGGCGCGGATAGGCGGGGACGGCCTGAAGGAAAAGTGATCGAGGTCACCGAGCGGGCCAATACCCGGGTAGTGGGGCGCGTGTTCCAGGAGCACGGCGTTTGGTTCGTGGTGGCGGAGAACCGCCGCATCAGCCAGGATCTCCTCGTCGCGCCGCCGCAGAAGGGCGACCGCAAGGCCCTGCATCCCAAGGACGGGCAAGTTGTGATGGTGGAAATCATCGAGCAGCCCAGCCGCCAATCCCAACCCATCTGCCGCATTGTCGAAGTGCTGGGCAACTATGCCGACCCGGGCATGGAAATCGAGATTGCCCTGCGCAAGCACGATCTGCCTTTCGAGTTCTCCGCCGAAGCCGAGGCCCAAACCAAGAAGCTGCCCGACGCCGTGCGCAAGAGCGACTGGAAGGACCGCGAGGACATCACCAAGCTACCCCTGGTTACCATCGATAGCGAAACCGCGCGGGACTTCGACGACGCGGTGTACTGCGAACGCCAGGGCAAGGATGGCAAGGGCGGCTTCCGCCTGGTGGTGGCCATCGCCGACGTGTCCAGCTACGTCACCGCCGGCTCCGCCCTGGACCAGGACGCCTACGACCGGGGCAACTCCGTGTATTTCCCGCGCCGGGTGATTCCCATGCTGCCGGAGAAACTCTCCAATGGCCTCTGTTCCCTCAACCCCCAGGTGGAACGCCTGTGCATGGTGTGCGACATGGCCATCGCGGCCAATGGCGAGATCAAGCGCTACCGCTTCTATCCGGCGGTGATGTTCTCCCACGCTCGCCTGACCTATACCGAAGTGGCTGCCGCCCTGTACGATCTCGACCCGGACACGCGGCGCAAACTGGCGCCCCAGCTTCCCACTCTGGAAGCCCTGGACACCCTGTTCCACCTGCTTTCCAAGGCGCGGGAAAAGCGCGGCGCCATCGACTTCGACACCCTGGAAACCCGCATGGTGTTCGACGATCAGGGCAAGATCCAGCGCATCGAACCCTACGCCCGCAACGACGCCCACCGCCTGATCGAGGAATGCATGCTGGCGGCCAACGTCTGCGCCTCGGAATTCCTTGCCGAAAACGAGCAGGACACCCTTTACCGCATCCACGAAGGTCCCACCCCGGAACGCCTGGTGAAGCTGCGGGATTTCCTCGGTACCTTCGGCCTCCAACTCACCGGTGGCGACAAGCCCACGGCCAAGGACTACGCCAAGCTCATGGAGCGCATCGAGAACCGTCCCGACAAGGCCCTGCTGCAAACCGTGATGCTGCGTTCATTGCGCCAGGCCATTTACAGCCCGGATAACGTGGGCCACTTCGGCCTCGCCTATGAACGCTACACCCATTTCACCTCGCCCATCCGCCGTTACCCGGATCTGCTGGTACATCGTTCCATCAAGGCCGTGTTGGCGAAGAAGAAATACCAACCCGGCGAATGGAGCGACATCGGCCTGCACTGCTCCATGACCGAGCGCCGTGCCGACGAAGCTACCCGCGACGTGGAAAATTGGCTCAAGTGTTTCTACATGCAAGACAAGGTGGGCGAAGAGTTTGTCGGCAGCATTTCCTCCGTGGTGCCCTTCGGTATCTTCGTCGCCCTCGACGACGTCTTCGTCGAAGGCTTGGTGCACGTTTCCGAACTGGGTCGCGACTACTTCCAGTTCGATGCCACCCACCACGCCATGCTGGGAGAACGCACCGGCGTCCGCTACCGCCTGTCCGACCGGGTCAAGGTGCAGGTGATGCGGGTGGACATGAACAACAACAAGATCGACTTCCGCTTGCTGGGCGAAGCCCCGGCCAAGGTGGTTGTGGCCGCCAAGCTGGCGCCCACGCCCGAGGTCGCGCCGGCGCAGGCAAAGAAGAAGGTCGCCGTGGTCAAGAAGACGGAAAGCAGCGCTGTTGCGCCGACCAAGGCTACGGCTGCCAAGCTCGCCAAGGAGAAGCTTGCCAAAGCGGATGCCGTGAAGACAACAGTAGCAAAGGTGGGCAAGAAGGAGGAAAGCCGCAAGAGCGCCGCCAAGGTTGCGCCGGCGACGCCCTCCAAAACGACTAAAGTGTCCAAGGTCGCCGGATCATCCACGGCCAAGGCGGCGACCCCCAAGGGCGTGGCCCCTGTTGCCAAGACGCCCGCACCCCGGGCCGCTTTGTTCCAGGCACCGAAGACGCCCAGGACTGCGCCCATCGTCCCGGTCGTCGCCGTGACAGCCAAAGCTGCTGCTCCCAAGGCTAAGGCTGCGTCGGCCAAATCCTCCGCCGCCAAAGGCACTGGCAAGACATCGCCCAAGAAAGGCGCCAGCCGAAAGGCCTAAGGCTAGCCGTCCATGCCTGCCGACCCCGCATTGGCCCGGGCCGTCGACCTCATTACCCAGGCCGACGGCCTGTTGGTGACAGCGGGAGCCGGCATGGGGGTGGATTCCGGCCTGCCGGATTTCCGCGGTCCGGAAGGTTTCTGGCGGGCCTATCCGGCCCTGGGGCGGGCGGGGCTGCGCTTCGAGCAGATCGCTGCGCCGGATAACTTCCACAGCCGCCCGGAACTGGCCTGGGGCTTCTACGGCCATCGCCTGGGGCTTTATCGGGCGACGGTGCCCCATCAAGGCTTCCACATCCTCCAGGAGATCGGCGCCTGCCTGCCCATGGGCATGGTGGTGTTCACCAGCAATGTGGACGGCCAGTTCCAGAAGGCCGGTTTCGATCCGACCCGTATCGTCGAATGCCATGGCTCCATCCATCACCTGCAATGTCTGGAAGGGTGCAGCGACGCCATCTGGTCCGCTGCCGACGTGCTGCCCGAGGTGGACGCGGACGCCTGCTCCATGACTTCCCCTTTGCCGCGTTGCCCCCGCTGCGGCGCCCTGGCCCGACCCAATATCCTGATGTTCGGTGATTGGGGCTGGATTTCCCGGCGTAGCGAAGCCCAGGAGGCCCGCGTGGACGCTTGGTGCGCGGAAGTCGGGCTGCGCCTGCTGGTGATCGAATTGGGCGCCGGCACCGCCATTCCCAGCGCCCGCCGCTACGGCGAATACCACGGTGCGGCGCTGATCCGCATCAACCCCCGTGAATCCCAGGTAAGCGGGCCGCGCCACGTGGGCCTGGCCCTGGGGGCCTTGGCCGGCATGACAGCCCTACGTGGCGGGCTGGTGGACGCCGGCTTTTTGTCCGCCTGAAAACACCGGCTGGGGTAGACTCCCGCCCTCTTCGCAAAGGAAATTTTTGTGGCCGATACCCGCCTGATCCACGGCTTCCACGCCGTCACCGCCAAACTGCGCCACGCCGCCGAGGACGTGAAGGAAATCTACCTGGCGGAGGACCGCAAGGACGGCCGCAGCCGCGATCTGCTCAAGCTGGCCGAGGCCCACAACGTGCGCGTCATCCCCATGAGCATGGCCCGCCTCGACGGGCTCGCCGGCGGAGAGAGCCACCAGGGCGTGGTGGCCAAGGTGGATGCCCGCCAGCGCTACCTGACCCTGGATGACGTGCTCGACGGTCTTACCGAGCCGCCCTTGTTGCTGGTGCTGGACAGCATCACCGATCCCCACAATCTCGGCGCCTGCCTGCGGGTGGCCGATGGCGCCGGCGCCCATGCCGTGGTCGCCCCCAAGGACAAGGCCGTCGGCCTCAATGCCACCGCCATCAAGGTGGCCAGCGGCGCGGCGGACACCGTGCCTTACATCACCGTCACCAACCTGGCCCGCAGCCTGCGGGAAATGCAGGAGCGGGGCATCTGGACCCTGGGCGCCGCCGGCGAGGCCACGAAGGACATCTACGCCATCGACCAGACCGGCCCCACCGCCTGGGTGCTGGGCGCCGAAGGCGACGGCCTGCGCCGCCTGACCCGGGAAACCTGTGACGAGCTGGCGCGCATTCCCATGCACGGCGCGGTGGAAAGCCTCAATGTTTCCGTTGCCAGCGGCGTTTGCCTGTTCGAGGCCCGTCGTCAGCGGCAAGCAAAAAAATAGTCAGGACAAAAGACCCTCATGAGCGCCGATAAAAAGACAACGGTGTTGATCGTGGACGACAACGCCTCCACGCGCATGCTCCTGCGCGCCATCGTCCGCGAGGATGAACGCTACGTGTTGGTGGGCGAGGCCAGCAATGGCACCGATGCCATCGAGATGGCCCTGCGCCTCAAGCCCCAGATCATCTGCCTGGACAATGTGATGCCCAAGGTCAGCGGTCTCGATGTGTTGCAGGAAGTGCGACCGCAACTACCCGGTACCGTCATCCTGATGGTGACCGGCAGCAGCGATCGGGAGACAGTGCAGGCGGCGATCCAGAACGGCGCCAACGGCTACATCGTCAAACCCTTCAATGCCGCCCGGGTGCTGGCGGCCATGGAACACGCCACGGCGGCAATGGATGCCAATAGCAAGGGTCAGTGAACCGACGCTATTGAGCACCGTAAAAATGAGTGACAAAACTTCGCTTTGTCGTCATCCCCGCGAAAGCGGGGATCCAGTGCCGTGACGGCAAAGGCACTAGACGTGTGCCCTTCAGGGAATTCCCGCTTCCGCGGGAATGACGCCAGTTTTTTGTCAGTCACTTTTGCCGGGTTCAATAGAACAAGCCCGACGCGATATTGATGGTCAAGGCCACCAGGGTGGTATTGAAGAAGAAGGCCAGCACACAATGCACCAAGCCGGTTCGGCGCATGGTGCGGCTGGTAAAGCTCACATCGGCAGTCTGCCCCGAGGTGCCGATGACGCAGGCGAAGTACAGGAAATCGCCGTAGTCCGGCGCATGGCCGCCAGGGAACTCCAGCCCGCCAGCATGGCACCGCGCCTCGGCGATGTAGTAATCGTGGGCGTAGTGCAAGGCGAACATCACCTGGGTGAAGGCCCAGGAAGAAAACACCGTCAGCGCCGCCAAGGCGATGTGGGCGTAGCGCAGGGTGCCGTGCATATCCTTCACCACCGCCAGTTCCGCCACGATGGCGCCCAGGCACATGATGGCCGCGGTGACCACCAGACCCAGCACCACCAACCTACCCTCGTCCTGCTGCAAGGCGCGGTGGCGCATGCGCTCGTGGGAAGACCAGAACATCATGCGCGCTGCCAGCAGCAGGTAAAGGCAGGCGCCCACATTCCAGGCGATGATGAGCCGCGTCACGTCGTGCATGGCCAGGGAGGAGGGCAACAGCCAAGCCGTCGCCAAACCGGCGAGGGTGCTGCCCATCAGGCGGGGGCGGGCGGTGACAATGCGTAAGAGTTTGGGCTGGGGTGGGGGCATCGTTGTCATGGGCCGATATGGTCTGGGGAAGGGAACGATGGCGTTTTCAGGGAAGTGAATACTGTAACGTGAACATCGTAGCTCCCTTGCTTCGACTAATCCGGGGATAGGCTTATCAAGAGAGAGTTCGAGCAGCGGCGTTTGCAGCAGTACGCCCCTCCCCTGACAAGGGGAGGACGGGAGGGGTTACGGTTTCCCCGTTCCTTCTCGTCTTCCCCGGCATTCTTCGCGTATCAGCGTGAATATCCTGGAACGCATCGTTTCAGTTCTCCAGCGCCCGCACCTTCACGCTCTTGCCCTTCACCTTGCCCGCCGACAGCTTGCGCACCGCTTCCCGGGCGATGCCGCGAGACACGGCAACATAAGTGGTCTGGTCCGTCACGGTAATCTTGCCCACTTGCTCGCGAGTGAAACCGGCTTCGCCGGTGAGGGCGCCGAGCACATCGCCGGGGCGGATTTTTTCCTTGCGTCCGCCAAGGATTTGCAGCGTGACCATGGGCGGCACTAGGGGGCTGTCGTTGCCGCTTTGCAGGGAACCCAGGGTGTGCCATTCCGGTTCGTCGCCCATCATCTGGGCAATGGCGGAGATGCGGCGCTTGTCCGCCGGGCTGCCCAGGCTCAGGGCCCAGCCGTCCTCGTCGCCACGGCCGGTGCGGCCGATGCGATGGATGTGGATTTCCGGATCGGGGGTGACGTCCACATTGATCACCGCCTCCAGTTGGGCGATGTCCAGGCCCCGCGCCGCCACATCGGTGGCCACCAGCACCGAGCAACTGCGGTTGGCGAACTGGATCAGCACCTGGTCCCGTTCCCGTTGTTCCAGGTCGCCGTTCAGGGTCAGGGCGTGGAAGCCCTGGGCGTGCAGCATCTCCAGCAAATCGCGGCACTGCTGCTTGGTATTGCAGAAGGCCAGGGTGCTCACCGGGCGGTAATGCTTGAGCAGGGTGGCCACGGCTTGCAGGCGCTCCTCATGCTTCACCTCGTAGAAGCGCTGGCGGATTTTGCTGCCCTCGTGTTTCTCCAGCAGCTTGACTTCCGTCGGCTCGTGTAGGAATTGCCGCGCCAGACGATCAATGCCTTCCGGATAGGTGGCGGAGAACAGCAGTGTCTGCCGGTTCGGCGGGCAGCGTTTGACGACGTAGACGATGTCGTCGTTGAAGCCCATGTCCAGCATGCGGTCGGCCTCGTCCAGTACCAGGATGTTGAGGGCATCCAGCTTGAGACTGCCCCGGTCCAGGTGATCCATGATGCGGCCCGGCGTACCCACTACGATATGGGCGCCGTGTTCCAGGCTGGCCATCTGCGGACGCAGGGTGGAACCGCCGACCAGGCTGAGGATCTTGATGTTGTCCTCGAAGCGGGCGAGACGGCGGATTTCCTGGGTCACCTGGTCGGCTAGCTCCCGCGTCGGGCACAGCACCAGGGCCTGCACGGCGAAGCGGCGCGGATTCAGTCGGGTGAGCAGGGGCAAGGCGAAAGCAGCCGTCTTGCCGCTGCCGGTCTTGGCCTGGGCGATCAGATCATGCCCGGCCAGGGTGACGGGCAGGCTGGCCGCCTGGATCGGCGTCATGGTCAGGTATTGCAGTTGTTGCAGAGTCGCCAGCAAGGCCGGCGAGAGGGGCAGGGCGTTGAAGGACGTGTTTGCGGGGGTGGTGTCGCTCATGGTCTTACTTGCGCGTGCGCGCACCGGGGGCGCAGCGCCAGCGGCCTTCCACCTTGAAGTGGGCATCGGCCTTGGGCTTGGGCATGGCCAGATTCTTCACCGGCACCTTTTTCGTCGCCTTGTGGGCTTGCACGGCATCGGCTAATTGTTGCGCGCTTAGCTCAATGGCCGGGTGCAATTTATGGGGGAAGTAGGCCGCCAGTTTTTCCTTCACGGCGGCAATGCGCTCCGGCATCTCGGCCTTGCGCGGCTGGTCGGCCACAATGGTCAAGGCCGGCGGCGTCAGGGTCCAGCGGTCGTTTTCGCAGAGGAGCAGGCCGTGTCGGGAAAGCTGCGCAATGGCGTTGCCCAGCTTGGATTCGTAGGGAATCAGGCCCTGGATCAGGTCGGCGGCGGCCACGATCTCCGCCAGCTCCGCCGGGCGTTTTTTTGCGCACAGGGCCGTGGCCATCAGAATGACGACATCTACATCATGGACGGGATGCATGGAAAATCCTTTGTGAAGTGCCGCGGAACGGATGTCAGGCGGTGAAGGCGAAGGCTGAAACAGGAAGGTCCAAGGCGGTCGGCTGCGAGGGACGTGCGGGGGAGGGAGTGTACGCTAGCCGGGCCAAAGCCGATACCTTTCGGCATCGTGGAGGTGACCCGCGGAGGCTAGAATCCAATGCTTCCCACCCCGCTTGTTACCCATGCCAGCCCGGTCTTCCCTGTTTGAAATGCCCAGCCCCTTTGACGAGCACGGCAACACGGTGCTGTTGCTGGAACCGCCCTCGGCCAAGGTAGGCGAATTGCGGGCGCGGCTGCTGGACGAAAGTTACGGCCGCCCCTTCGTGGTGGACGATGGCGAGAGGCGCTACCTGCAATTCAGCGCCCATCTGATCCAGAGCGCCATGCGGCTGAAGGAGCCCAACGCCCTGGATCTGCGCTATACGCAGAAGATGATGAGCTTCCTCCTTTTCCACCCGCGCCCCCGGCGCATCGTCTTGATCGGCCTCGGCGGCGGCTCCCTCATCAAATACTGCTACACCCGCCTGCCCGCCACCCACCTCACCGCCGTGGAACTGGACCCGGATGTGATCGCCCTGCGCGATGCCTTCCTGCTGCCGCCGGACGACGAACGCCTGCAAGTACTGCAAGCCGACGGCGCGGAATATCTGGCCGAGGCCGAGAAGGGCATCGACGTATTGCTGGTGGATGCCTTCGACAAGATAGGCTTCGCCCCCACCCTGGCCAACAAGGCCTTCTTTGAACAAGCCAAGGCCAAACTTTCCGGTAGCGGCGTGCTGGTGGTGAACCTGGCGGGGGAAGCGGAAACCTACGCAGGCGTGATCGGCCAGGCGGCTGAAACGTTTGACGACCGGGTGATCGTCTTTCCCGTGCGGGAAGACGACAACCACGTCATGCTGGCCTTCAAGGACAGCACCATCGAGCCTGGTAGCAGCCTCAATTGGCGGCGGTTGCAGACTCTTGCCAAATCCTTGCGCAGTAAATTCGGCCTGGATTTCCCGGTGTTCGTGGACAAGATGGAGCGGGCGATGCGGATGGGCTTGGTGCAGCGAGAAGCGGGACGGGGCGGGCGCTGACAAGAATGAAGCCCTCACGAGGAGGGCTTCCTGGGTGCAGCCGCTGGATGTCTTACTTGGTAGCGGGGGCAGCGGCCTCGGCTTTCTCGGCAGCCTTTCCCTTCTTGTGGGCCTTGTGCGCCTTCTTCGCTTCCTTCACTTCAGCCTTGGCTTCCTTCACGTCCGTCTTGGCCTCTTTGACTTCGGACTTGGCTTCCTTGACGTCGGCCTTGGCGGCGGCGACGGTCTTGGCCGCTGCGGGGGCCTCGGCGGGCTTCGGTGCATCGGCCGCAAAGGCAGAAACAGCAAACAGGCCGGCAATCAGGGTAGAGAGCATCTTGGACATTTTCGTTTCCTTTTCGAGAGCAGCGCACATGCGCATGCTTGCAATAACGAACCGAGTCAGTGACGGATGACCTAGGCTGCGTAACGGTTTGTAAGTAGGAGATAACACCTCGGGTGGGGTTGATGCCAAGGTTCAACGCCACCCCTTTTCGAATTTTTTCCGACCGTTAGCCCCATGGATTCTCCAGTGCGTTGTCGACTACCATTTTTGCCTGTTTGACCAGGGTTTCCAGATGTCGCGGCCCCTTGAAACTTTCGGCATAGAGCTTACACATGTCTTCTGTGCCAGACGGACGGGCGGCGAACCAGCCGTTTTCGGTAACTACCTTGATACCACCGATATCGGCCCCATTCCCCGTTGCGCTGCGCTGCCTAGCAAGAATGGGTTCGTCCCCAAGGGCGGATAGCTGGACTCGGCTCCCGTCAAGGTGCTTGAGGGCTTCCCTGGCTCGCGCCTCAATGGGCAAGTCGATCCTTACGTAATCGGGAGCGCCGTAGCGCGCGACCAGTTCTTGATGGTACGTTCCTGGGTTCTTGCCTGTGACGGCTGTAATTTCGGCGGCCAATAGCCCCATGACGATACCGTCCTTGTCGGTGGTCCAGGTACCGCCATCCTTTTTCAGCAAACTGGCACCTGCACTTTCTTCTCCGGCAAAACAAAGGCTGCCATCGAACAATCCAGCGGCGAACCATTTGAACCCGACCGGGGTCTCGAATACTTTGCGTTCCAGGTCGGCCGCGATGGTGTCCAGCAGATGGCTGGTCACCAATGTTTTTCCGATGGCTGCGCCGATGGGCCACGATGGTCGATGGGTGGCAAGGTAGTGGAGCGCGACAGCGAGATAGTGATTGGGGTTCATTAGCCCGACGTTGGGCGTGACTATGCCATGGCGATCCGCATCAGGATCGTTTCCCCAGGCGATGGTGTAGCGATCAGCGTGGGCCACCAGCCCAGCCATGGCATAGGGGCTGGAACAATCCATACGGATTTTTCCGTCATGGTCCAGTGGCATGAAAGAAAAGGTTGGGTCAACGGTCGGGTGAATGATCTCCAAGTGGAGCCCATATCGAGCGGCGATTGACTTCCAATAATGGAGCGATGCGCCGCCCAAAGGCGCTACGCCGATCTTGAGGTTTGCTGCGCGGATCGCATCCATGTCGATGACGTTGACCAGATCGTCGATATAGGGTTGGCCCAGATCCAACTGTTGGACATGGGGCAAGGCCAACGCCCGGGGATACTCAATGCGCCGAATATCGGATTGATGCGTCGTCATCAAAGCGTTCGCGCGGCTTTCAATCCAACCGGTCGCCTCACTGTCGGCTGGTCCGCCATTGGGTGGGTTGTATTTGATTCCGCCATCCTGCGGCGGATTGTGGGAGGGGGTCAGAATAATGCCGTCGGCACGGTCTTTGTAATAACGATTATGGGCAAGGATGGCATGGGAAACCACCGGTGTCGGGGTATATCCATCGTCTTTTTGTAGCTGGACAGTCACGTCGTTGGCCGCCAGGACTTCGATGACATTCCGCTGGGCCGGTTCGGACAGCAGATGGGTGTCCTTGCCGACGATGACCGGTCCCAAGATGTGATGTTGCCTGCGGTAGTCGCATACTGCCTGGGCGATGGCGATTACATGACATTCGTTGAAGCTGCCGTCAAGGGAACTGCCACGATGGCCGCTGGTGCCAAAACTAATGGCCCGGCAGGCTTGGGTCCCGCCGGGGGTAGCGTGATAGGCATCGATGAGTTTTCGGGTATCGATGAGGTGCTCCGTTTGGGCAGGTTTCCCGGCGTGGGGATGGCTGGTTGGCATGGCGGTTGATGTTGTGGTGGCGGCGTATTAATCGCCCCGGTAAAGAGTTAGTCAGCGTAAATGCGGGAGGCTGCGGCATCGCCCCGTGCCAGCCAGATATCATGGCAATACTGATGGAAATTCATGTTAGCCGAGCATCGTTCATCGCAGTAAATACAACGCCCATTCGGCGTTGGAGGGGCGGCGGTTTCCTGAGTACCCCCGGGTGAGGGTAACGATTCCTGTTCACTCATAGGGCATTGTGGCGGCGATGGGGAGATTGCAGCGTGTCCTCCCGCCATAGCAGGATTTCCCGGGCAATGAATTGACGGTACTGTGCTTGTGTGATGGTGTCGGCTTCATCCCGTAGCTGGTCCAGCGCGGCGGCACGTTCCTTGGCGTGCAATTGAGGCAAGTCCTCAAGGATTGATTGCGCCTTGCTGAATAGACGGGCATTGTGCGTGGTGGTATAGGCCATGCCCGTTTCGTCGTAGATGACGGCACTTGCCCCGAAGACGTTCTCGATCATTACGTAGCCGTTGATTACGCAGTTGTGGATGGGAACAAGGTCGTGCAGGCGCATGAGGGTTCTCCCAGTCTGGATTGGGCCATCCTAGGAAATTGCCGTGTCTTCCAGTTAACAAACTGATGGCAATTGAAAGTCATTGAAAGAGGATCCGTCCAAACCCGACTGTGCGGCACGTGACAGAGCGGTGTCAGGAAATAGGCAGGCCGGCCCATTGCGTCGGCCCCACGGGGTGGGGTAATCTTGGCTGCCCGGCTTCGGGCGAAAATAGCAACCTTCGACCCGATAAAACTCGCCAGTTCCCGAAATTATGGGATTCGGCGGGGCCTTAAAGGGTCCGGCCGACAGTTCTGGGGATCAATGCGCAGCCTTCCTGACGAAATCGCTTGGGCTATCGAATCTGTGGCATTGCCGCCAATGCCGCAGATTTTGTTACGCCTGCTGCAGGCGGTTGAAAACGATTTTGTTTCGGTCAAGGACTTGGCTGCCCTGGTCGGTCAGGACGTGGCTCTCGCGGCGCGGGTTGTGGCAGCGGCGAACTCGGCAGCCTGGGGGCGGGGGCGTAGCGTTACCACCGTGGAGGAATGCCTGGTGGTGTTGGGGACCCGTGTGGTGAGGTCAATGGCAACCTGCTTAGCAGTGCAGGGGATGTTTGACCGAGATACCCGGCGCAACGACCATGATTTTTCTGGATTTTGGCGCCATTCACTGCTTTGCGCGGAACTGTCCAGGGCCATTGCGGCGGAATGCGGCTATGGCCGGCCCGATGAGGCGTACTTGGCGGGCCTGCTGCACGACGCCGGACAGATTATCCTGCTGTCCTCACTACGGGCCAAGTATGGCGAATTGATTGCCCAAGCCCAGGACGAGTCGGCCCTGTGCGAGATGGAGACGGCCTCCCTGGGCGTCCACCATGGGGAAGTGGGGGCGTGGATGGTGGACCAGTGGAAGTTGGATTCATCCTTGGCCGACAGCATCCTTTTCCATCATGCGACGGTCAACCAGATCGCTACGGCGGATCAACTGTGTCAGATTGTGTGGACCTCCCATTTATGCGTCACCGGCGGGGCCGAATATGGTGACGTGGTGGCGGAATACATGCCGAAACTGGCCGCTATCTCGGAACGATTGGCATTGCTCCATGGAGATGCCGTCAAGCGGACCGTGTTGATCGCCGAAGCTGTCGGCATCCCGGTCCCCGCCGACGATGATGAAGATGCCACCCGGACCCTGCCCAAGGTGTCGTTTCCTCCGCTCGAGCCAGTTGCGGAGTCGGCGTCGGGCATCGACGACGTGGTGGCCGGCATGGCGCTGTCCCAATCCTTGCAGAAGGATTTGCTCAGTCTGGAAAGTGAACAGGAATTGCTGGCCGCCGTCCGGGAGTCGGCGCGCATCCTGTTTGGGCTGACCCATACCGCTTTCCTGTTTTTTGATGAAGGACAAAACATCCTGACCGGAGCCGGGGCCGAAGAACAGCCAGCGGCCCTTCGACTGGCCCGTCTGACCATGGAGCCCGCCGCGAGCCTCGCGGCGGAGTCCCTGCGGACGCGGGTACCCATGTCCAGTTTTGACGCCGCCCGCCCGCCTACGTCCTTGGCGGATCTGCAATTCGCCCGGGCGATGGGAACCGAGGGCGTGCTATGCATTCCCCTGGTCGCGGCGGAGCAGCAGATCGGGGTCATGGTGTCCGGTATCAGCAGGACGCTCCATGGAAAACTGGTCAGGCGCCAGGCTTGGCTGGGCAATTTTGGCCGTTTGGCCGCCACCGGCCTGAAGGCTTGGCAAGCGATCAGATCCTTCGAACAGAAGACCGCCCAGGAATCCTCCGAACGGTTACGTCGTCATGCGCGGAGGATCGCCCACGAGGCGGGCAATCCTCTCGGTATCATCAAGAGCTACCTGAAAATCCTCGATGACCGGCTCGCCCAGGATGATGCGCTGCACGGCGAAATCACCGTGCTAAGGGAGGAGATAGAACGAGTTTCATCCATCGTCAGAAGGATGAGCGAAACACCGTCCGAGGACGGCGAGCAGGGGGTGGATGTGGTAGGGCTGGCGCGGGATATGCTGGCCTTGTATTCGCCCCCCCTCTTCATTAATAGGGGTATCGCCATTTCAGTTGATATTCCTGAAAAGAGGTTGTTTTCCTCCTGTAATCGGGACGGCCTCAAGCAGATTTTGCTTAATCTATGCAAGAACGCCTCCGAGGCCATGGAAAAGGGCGGACGGATCGGTTTGTCGCTACGGGAGCATGTTTTCCTCAATGGGGTTCCGCATCTTGAATTGACGCTGAAGGACACGGGGCCTGGTTTGACCAGAGAGGCCCTTGATCGGTTGCGGGGCGAGAGCATGGATACGGCTGGTGACGGTGCACGTGGAATCGGGTTGTCCGTGGTGGGGGCCTTGGTGAAGAAGATGGGGCTCAAGATCACCTGTCGCTCCTATGCAGGCGAGGGGACGACGATCACATTGTTATTGCCTCAGGTGATGGAGTAAGACAATTGAAGTCAATTTTGTAGAGAATGGGGTGATGGGCAACATTCCCCAACACTTCGGAAACGTGGTTCCTTCGATTGATATGTCGAGGCCCCAGCGCCTTCTGATCGTAGACGACGAGGTAAGGATTCGGAGTGCGTACCGCACCTTGCTGTCCCAGGAGAACCGGGTCATCGTCGAGTGCGGTACCGGTGCCGAGGCAATGCGCTGCATAGAACGGGAAGGAGCCGATGTCGTCATCCTGGACCTCGGCCTGCCCGACATGGCGGGACTTGACGTCATGGAATGGATTCGCGCTAGCGGCGTAGCGGCATCGGTGATTGTTTTCAGCGCCGACGAATCCATCGATTCCGCCATCCAGGCCCTGCGCTTGGGGGCATATGAGTTCATCCGCAAATCCTGCGAGCCGGAAGAGCTGATGAAGACGGTGGACAACGCCTTCCATCGACGCTATCTGGAAGAGTCCCATGCGCTGATGACGGCCACCCTTGAGAGATCGGAGCGCTTGCATCGTTTTCTCGTGGAGCAGTCCCCCGACATCATCTACACCCTCGATGAAGAGGGGCGTTTCGTCTTTATCAACGGCCGGGTCGAATCGTTGCTGGGGTATGCCAGGAACGAGCTGATAGGCCAGCATTACTCGGCCATCGTCTACGAAGATGATCTGGATCGCGCCTGCTACGCGTTCAATGAGCGGAGAAGCGATGATCGCGCCGCCAGCAACGTGGAGATTCGCCTGAAATACAAGGGCCAAGCCGGGTTCCGTCATTTCGACAACCGGTTGATCGTGGCGATGTTCAGCGCCTTGGGCATCTACGAACGCAATGATGCGGATCAGGTGCAGCGTTTCATGGGCACATACGGAGTGGCCCGGGACATCACCGAACGCAAGCAGGCGGAGGAGACGATCAGCTTCCAGGCCTTTCATGACCAATTGACGCAGTTGCCGAACCGGGCGCTGTTCAAGGATCGCTTGGACCTGGCCATTGCCCAGAGTCGACGTAGTGGCAAGAAGGTCGGCGTGATGTTCGCCGACCTGGATCGCTTCAAACTGGTCAACGATACCTACGGTCACGCGGAGGGGGACGAACTGCTGAGGGGATTTGCGCAACGGGTGAAGGGATGTTTGCGGGCCGGCGATACCCTGGCAAGACAGGGGGGAGATGAATTCACATTGGCGCTGACGGACTTGGGCAGTGCCGACGACGCGATCCGGATCATCGAGAAGATTCTTGCCTCCCTTGAAACCCCTTTCCTTGTGGCGGGCAAGGATTTCAAGGCGACGGCCAGCTTCGGTTTCGCATTGTTCCCCGACGATGGCGACACGGCGGAAAGTCTCGTCCACCATGCCGATATCGCCATGTATCAGGTCAAGCTGCGGGGCAAGAACGGTTACCAGCGTTATTTTCCTGAAATGAGCGAGGGCCACGACCACCATATCCGTTTCGAGAATGATCTGCGTGTGGCGCTGACGAGCGCGCAGTTCCAATTGCACTACCAGCCCCAGGTGAACTTGAGCAGCGGCGCCATTATCGGCGTGGAAGCGCTGTTGCGCTGGCGGCATCCCGAGCACGGGCTGCTCAACCCCAACAGCTTCATCGCCATCGCCGAAGAATCCGGCCTCATCTGTGCCATCAGCGATTGGGTCATGGCGGAGAGCTTCGCCCAGCTGGCCGAATGGAATCGCCAGGGCATCCGGGATATCCGCATGTCGGTCAACCTGTCCCCCCAGGAGTTCGAACGCGACGATCTGGTGGCCAGGGTTATCGCCCCCCTTCAGCGGTTCGATTTGGATCCGGCGAACGTGGAAATCGAAATTACCGAAAACCTCCTGATGGGCGACGCCGAAGGCGTGATCGACAAGGTTCGGCAGATTCGCGCCCATGGGATGCGGGTCTCGATCGACGATTTCGGTACCCGCTATTCCTCCCTGAACTATCTGCGTCGATTCTCCATCAGCGGCATCAAGATCGACCAGTCCTTCGTGCGCGACCTGGACAAGGACCACGGATCGCTGTCCATCATCCACGCCGTTTTGGGTATCGCGAAGGGATTCGGGTTGCATGTGATCGCCGAAGGGATCGAACATGCCCAACAGGTGGGCATGTTGCAGCTTCTGGGCTGTGACGAGATGCAGGGCTTCCTGTTCAGCAAACCCTTGCCTGCCGAGGAATTGCTGCCCCTGCTTCGCGATGGCCTGCCCGGCGTGGGCACCCTGTTCGGCGACGGGCCGGTGTCCGGCGCCAAGGCCTGAAGGAGTGGCAGGGTGGCGTTCAGCCCGAGGCTGATTGCTTCAGCCTATGGTAGCGCCTGAGGACCGCGGGCACGTAACTCCGGGTTTCCTCGAAAGCGGGGATTTGCAGGCCATGATGGACAACCGCTCCCTCGCCGGCGTTGTACGCCGCCAAGGCCAGGGTCAGGTTGCCGGAAAAACGCTGCATCAAGTCGCGTAGATAGCGCGCGCCGGCCCGAAGGTTCTCCCTTGGGTCGCGGCGATCCCGGGCGCCGTAGCGGCGCGCGGTGTCAGGCATGAGCTGCATCAGACCCACGGCACCGGCCCGGGAAACGGCACCGGGATCGTAGCCGGACTCCACCTGAATCAGCGCATGCAACAGTTCCGGTTCCAACTGGTTTTGCATGGCCACCTCGGCGATGTCCGCACTGAAGCGGCGCATCCCCGCCGCCAAGCGTTGCGGTGCGACTCCCTTCGCCGGGGAAGTGGCCGGCAGATCGTCGGTTCGCAGATATAGCCGGAAGGTGTCGCTGGAGCGCACGTCGGAGAAGATCGGCGTCCCGGCCGCATCCTCCGCCATATAGATGTCGCCCCGTGCCGGTGCGGTGAACACCAGCAGGAACGTCGTGGCAACGGCAACGGATGTTTTTCCAAAGATGCGCCGAATGGGGCCGGCCGTGCCAAGGCCGCCGATGGGCGAGCCCCATGGCCGCCAAGCACCGGTAGTGCCGTTCCCGATAGCAGGGAACACGGCCTGTGTGTCCTCAATCAATATCGCGCCCGCCCAGCCAGTGATTCTGGCGAATCAAATCCGCCAGTTCCTCCGTGGAAAAATCGTCGTCGCCGCCGACCTGGACGTCAAGGGATCGCGTATCCATTCTGGCAGCGCCAATATGGCGTTTCATCATTTCCTGCCGTAGCTCCGCATCGCTCATGGACGCAAAGCCGCGGAAGCCGCTCTCGAGAATGTGCAACAGCCAAGGCGAGCGCTCCTCCATCAAACGGTGGGAGCACTCTAGGACCAGTGCCTCGATCATGGATTCCCTGTTCATGGCGGCCTCTCGTGAGGAACAGCGACGGGACCGATATGCTAGCCAATGATTGTGACGAATTAGGGAAACGCCACTGGGCTGAGCTACCCAGGCGCGACCGGCATCGTTAACTTTACTGTCATAAAGTCTGGCTAGACTGGGAATTCCGCTGAGATCTCGGCTCCTTCCCCCTGGCAGACATGCATCGAGTCACATTCCCCGGATCATCCGCTCAGTCGCAAAGCCCGGCTGGCTTCACATTGCTCGAACTGCTTGTTGTCATGGTCATCATCGGCCTTTTGGCGGCGTATGTCGGCCCACGGTTCTTCTCCCAAATCGGCAAGGCGGAGGTGAAGGAGGCCCGAGCACAGGTCGACGCGCTGGAAAAGGCCCTGGATCAGTATCGCCTGGACGTGGGGCATTACCCCAGCACGGAACAGGGGTTGGCCGCGCTTAATGCCCAGCCGTCCGGCGAGCCCAAATGGGCGGGACCCTACCTGAAGAAGGCGGTTCCACCGGATCCCTGGGGCCACGTCTTCATCTATCGCCAACCTGGAGAACATGGTGAATTCGATCTGATGTCCTTGGGCAAGGACGGCCAGCCGGGCGGAACCGGCGAAGCTGAAGACATCACCAACTGGTAGCCGTCGATGCGTTTCGAGGTCAAGGCAATGGCGGCGGATGGGGGCGTCAATACGATTGTCCTGGATGCCCGCGATGCTTTGGAGGCCGAAGGCCTGGCGGAAAGGCAAGGCTATGCGGTGTTGTCGGTACGGGCCGGGGCGACCTGGAATCCCCTGGCCCGCTCCGCCAAGTCGACGTTCCCCCTGATGTTGTTCAGCCAGGAACTGCTGGCCCTGCTTGAGTCCGGGATTTCGGTGGTGGAAGCGATTGAAACCCTCGGCGAGAAGGAGGGCAGGTTGCCGGTCCGCACGGCCCTGCACGGCATTCTTGTCCGTTTGCGCGAAGGACAGCCGCTCTCCGGCGCGCTGGAGGAAATGCCGCAGGCTTTTCCCCCGCTGTATGTCGCCAGCATCCGTGCCAGCGAAAAGACCAGCGACCTGCCGGAAGCGCTGCGCCGTTTCATTGCCTATCAGGGCCAGATCGAATCCCTGCGTGGAAAGCTGATCAGCGCTGCGGTTTATCCTGCGCTGTTGATCGGGATCGGCGGTCTGGTGATCCTGTTTCTCATGGGCTATGTCGTACCCCGCTTCAGCCGCATCTACGAGGACGTCCACGGCGACTTACCCTGGCTGTCCAAAGTGATGATGCAGTGGGGGCAACTGGTCAGCCATTACGGGTTGCCGGCCGGCATCCTGGCCCTGGCCCTGGGCTACGGTGCCCTGCGTTTGTTACAGCGCCCGGCGACCCGGGAGCGGATAGGGGCCTGGGTGTGGCGTTTGCCCACCATCGGCGAGCGGCTGCGAGTCTTCCATCTTTCCCGTTGCTACAGAACCATCGGCATGCTGTTGCGAGGTGGCATGCCGATGGCCAACGCTTTGGGGATGGTCGAGGAATTGCTCACCCCCTCCCTGAGGTTGCGTCTGCGTCAGGCGACCGAACGTATCCGCGAGGGTATCCCGGCTTCCCGTGCCATGGAGGAAAACGGCTTGGCCACGCCGGTGGCCCTGCGTCTGTTGCGGGTCGGCGAGCAGACCGGCAACATGGGGGAAATGATGGAGCGCATTGCCGCCTTCCACGATGAAGAAACGGCGCGTTGGATCGACATGGCAACGCGGCTGTTCGGACCCATCCTGATGATGGGCATAGGCGTCATGATCGGCGGCATCGTCGTCCTGCTTTATCTGCCCATCTTCCAGATTGCCGAGAGTATCGGATGAAGGCGGTGGACATTCCCTACGGCCAATTGGCTTTTTCCGCCGAGGACATTCGCACGGCGGCGGAAACCGCCGCAGCCACCGGTCGTGGCCTGGCCGAGGTGTTGGAGGCGCAGTGCGGTCAATCGCCGGTCGCGTTCCTGGCCCGCCTGTCGGCCACCCTCGATATCCCGGCGCTAGACATTGACGGGCTGTTGCAGGCGGAACTGACCTTCGAGGGGCTGCCGTTCAATGAAGCACTGCAGCGCGAGTGCTTGTTGATCCGCGGTGAAACCGGCGATCCCCTGTTGGTGATGGCCAATCCCTTTGACGACGACTTGCGCGACCGCATTGGCAGTCTGCATGCGCAGCCCTTGGTGGTGCGCCTCGCCCACCGTGCCGACATCGCCGCCTGTCTCAACCGTTATGAGGAAAATTCCCGCGCCCTCGACAGCCTGTCCGGGTTTTCCGAATCCCAGGCCGCCGACGATAGCGAGGATCTGTCCCTGAAGAGCATCAGCGCCGACAGCA
>RXJP01000093.1:43222-50026 GCA_003963315.1 Rhodocyclaceae bacterium
CCTGGTGAACTCGACCCTGCACGACGCCCTCAAGAGCGGCGCCAGCGATGTGCATCTGGAAACCGTGCCCGGGGGGATCGTCATCAAATATCGGGTAGACGGCGTGCTGACTTCGGTGGGCAGCCTGCAAGGGATCGAATTGGCCGAGCAGGTCATTTCCCGCATCAAGGTCGTGGCCGAACTCGACATCGCCGAGCGCCGCGTTCCCCAGGATGGACGCTTCCGGGTGGGATACCAGGGCAGGGAAATCGATCTGCGCGTCTCCATCATGCCCAGCATCCATGGCGAGGACGCAGTGCTGCGGGTGCTCGACCGGCGCACCCTTTCCGCCGAAATGGCCGGGTTGCGCCTGGCCAGCCTGGGATACGACGTGGAAACGATCGCCCAATTGCGGGAACTGGCGGAACTGCCCTACGGCATGTTGCTCGTCACCGGTCCCACCGGCAGCGGCAAGACCACCACCCTTTATGCCGCCATCGGTGAGATCAACCACGGCCACGACAAGATCATCACCATCGAGGACCCGGTCGAATACCAGTTGCCGGGGGTATTGCAGATTCCAGTGAATGAGAAGAAGGGGCTCACTTTCGCCCGCGGTTTGCGCTCCATCCTGCGCCATGACCCGGACAAGATCATGGTGGGGGAAATCCGGGACGGCGAAACCGCCACCATTGCCGTCCAGGCAGCGTTGACCGGCCACCTCGTCCTGACCACGGTGCATGCCAATAACGCCTTCGACGTGCTGGGGCGCTTCACCCACATGGGGGTGGATCCGTACAGCCTGGTGTCCGCCCTCAACGGCGTCGTCGCCCAACGCTTGCTTCGTCTCAACTGCCCTGAGTGCAGCGAGGAGGTGAGGCCTGATCCGTCGCTGCTCTTGCGTTCCCGCATCGAGGACGTGGGCAGCTACCGCTTCCGTGCCGGACGTGGCTGCGGACACTGTCGCGGCACCGGCTACAAGGGGCGCAAGGCCGTGGCGGAAGTGCTGGTGCTGGATGACATGTTGCGGGAGATGATCACCAACCGCGAGCCGGTCCGCCGCATCAAGGAAATGGTTCAGGCCCGTGGCGCCCGACTGTTGCGGGATGCCGGCCTGGAGCTGGCACGGCGTGGCGAAACCAGCCTGCAGGAGGTCAACCGTGTCCTGGCTTGAGTCCTGGCGTCCCGCCCTGCTGCGACCGGCATTGCATGTGGCCATGGCCCCCGAGGGGCTCCATTACCTATTGCGGGCCCCTTGGCCGGGGCGAATCCTGGATCATGGTCATATCCCTTGCGTGCCATCTTCGCCCCCCTGGCAAGCTTCTCTTGCTGCCCTGGCGCAACTGGTGGCTTTGCCGGCCGCCAAGGGGGCTGTATTGCATGTCGTACTTTCCCATGCCTTCGTCCGCTTCCAGGTATTGCCCTGGCGGCCGGGTGTCGCATCCCCCGTCGAACAGCAGGCCTATGCCGGTTTGCGCTTCAAGTCCGTGTTCGGCGAAGCCTCGGTCGAGTGGCAGACTTGCGTGGACCCGGTACTACCCGGTGAGCCGGCACTGGCCTGCGCCATGCCCCGTGCCCTGTTGGCAGGACTGCATCACTGCGTTGGCAATGGATTGTCCCTGGGCTCCGTCCAGCCCCAATTCGCCCTGGCCTTCAATCGCCGTATCCGTTCCTTGAAAGGGGATACGGTCTGGTTTGCCGTCGCCGAGGCGGATCGAATCTGCCTCTCCCTATGCCTGGATGGACGTTGGCAGTCCATCCGCAATGAATCCTGTGGCAATCATTGGCCGACAGCATTGGGCGGGCTGTTGCGCCGCTTGCAGCTCCCCCTGGGGCTTGGCGCCGGGCGCGGTGTCCTCTACCTCCATTGCGCGTCGGCAGCGTTAGCCGCGGCGGACGTCCCGGAGCAACTGAATGGCATGGTCGTCCATCGCACCGAGCCTGTCGGGCAGTGGACCCCCGACCAACGGGCCGTTGCCCTGGCCCTGGGGTACTGACGATGGATGCCCTGCAACTGGATTTCACCCACCCCCCCCGGCGGGCGGTGCCCATGGCTTGGGTTTTGCTGGTGGCCGGCGCGGTCACCTTTGCCACCGCCGCGGACCGGCATGCCGACCTGGGCGACAAGGCGGAGCATCTCAACGACAAGATCGAAAAACTGCAACGGCGGGCAAAAAGCGCAACGCCGGTCCGGCGCCAGGCCGAAGCCGCCGCGAAAGAAGAGGGCGCGCGCAAGGAAAACCAGCTTCTGGGTCAATTGGAATCGCCCTGGGATGACCGGCTCAAGGCGGTGGCTTCCGCAGCGGACGAATCGGTGGCGCTGTTGGATTTTTCGCTGGACGCGGTTGCGGCCAAGGCCAGGATCGTCGCCGAGGCCAAGAACATTGACGATGCCCTGGCCTTCGTCGCCCGCCTGCGCCAGACAGGTCGCTTCGATCAAGTCACCCTGTCCCGCCACGAATCGCGAAAATCCGGCGGGGTCGACGTGATCGGCTTCAATCTGCAACTCTCCTGGCGGAAATCATGACCCAGCCCCGCTCCTCTCTTCCCCTGCTGCTGGCCCGGATGCGCCATGCCGGTATGCGCCTGGGCTGGCCGGCGGCTTTGGGCGTGGTGCTGATCCTGTCGGCCATCGCGGTGGACTGGGACAACCAGGATGTCGAACAGGAGCTGGAACGCCTGCGTGGCGTGCAGGCCGAGCTGCAGCATCGATTGGCGAACCGCGCGGAAGGCAACGAATCCACCCGGCATCTGGCCGACCTGGCGGATGTGGACTCCCTGTCCCCCGTCGTTTCCGCGCTGCACGACGCGGCCCGGAAGAATGGCGTGGCTCTCGATCAGGGAGACTATCGCCTGCAACCGGAAGCGGGAACCCGGCTGAGCCGATACCGCATCGATTTTCCGGCCCGTGGCGCCTTTCCCCAACTCTACGCCTGGCTGGCCGAGGCGATCGCGGCGCAACCCGGCCTGGTGCTGGAGGGCTTGGACCTGAAGCGCGACAACGTCGGGGGAGAGCGTCTGGATAGCAATGTGCGCCTCGTCCTTCTGGTGAGGAGCCGTTGATGCGCGCCTGGATCGCGCTAGGCCTGCTGTGCTGGGGGAGTTTCGCCCAGGCGGATGGGACCCGGGCCGCCGTGCCAGCGACCAGCACGTTGGCGACCTCGGGTACCCCGACAAAGGATGTCGTCCCCGGCGCGATCGCCGCGCCCAATCTGTTTCCCCGCCAGAGCTGGCTTCCTCCGCCCCCACCCCCGCTATCACCGCCCAAACCCTCGGCGCCGCCGCTGCCCTTCAAGTACGAGGGGCAGATGGAGGCGGAAGGCGGCTTGCGAATCTTTCTGTCGCAACAGCAGAAACATCTCGTCGTCCAGGAAGGCGACCTGATCGACGGCATATACAAGGTGGAAACGGTGACACCCGGGCAGTTGGTGTTCGTTTACCTGCCCCTTAATGAGCGACAACCCTTGAATACGGGAAGAACCCAGTGAACATCCTCCATCTCCGTACCGGCGGCGCAGTGCTTTTTGCGCTGGTCCTCTTGACCGCATGCAGTGCGAATCCCGCCTTGGACGAAGGGCGCAAGTTCATCGCCGAGGGACGGATGGAGGAAGGCATGCAACGCCTGGAACAAGCGATGCGGGACCATCCCGGCGACCAGGAAGCCCGCACGCAGTACTATCGCCAGCGGGAGTTGCTGGGCAACCAATGGCTGGCCGCCGCCGAAACGGCGCGGGGAGCGGGACGCATGGCCGAGGCGGAAGCGGGGTACCGCCGCGTCCTCAAGCTTGATCCCGTGAATCCTCGGGCTGCCAACGGCCTTGCCGAACTGGGTGCCGCCAGCCGACAGGACGCCATGGTTCGCGAAGCCGAGAGCTTGCTCAAGAAGGGCGACACCGCCGCGGCCGAAGGCCGCCTGCGTGCGGTCCTGACTGAAAACCCGGGACATGGTGCCGCCCGCGAGGCCTTGGGGCGCCTGAACATGCAGGAAGAAAGATCCCGCCCCGACGCCTCCGCGGTTAAGTCGCCCTTTGAAAAGCCCATCACGCTTGAATTCCGCGATACTCCCCTGAAAGCGGCCTTCGAGGTCATCTCCCGGACCTCGGGCCTCAACTTCGTGTTTGACAAGGATGTCCGCGGCGACAGCAAGATCACCCTTTTCGTCCGTAACACCAGCATCGACGAAGCATTGCGCCTGATCCTGGCCACCAACCAGCTCGAGCGGAAAATGCTCAACGACAACTCGGTACTGGTCTATCCGAACACGGCCGCCAAGAACAAGGATTACCAGGAACTGGTCACCAAGACCTTCTACCTTGCCAATACCGACGTCAAGCAGGCCCAGGCCTTGATCAAGACCATGGTCAAGAGCAAGGACATCTTCGTGGACGAGAAACTCAACATGCTGGTCGTCAAGGACACACCAGCAGCGGTAAGGCTGGCGGAACGGCTGATCGCCTCCCTAGACTTGGCCGAGCCGGAGGTCATGTTGGAAGTGGAGGTCATGGAGGTATCGCGCAACAAGCTGCTTAAACTTGGCCTGCAATTCCCCGACCAGGTAGGCTATGGCCGGTTGACCCCGGATCTGACCAACACCACCATCACCACCACGGGTACCGGTACCAGTACCACCCTGGGCGGCGCGCTGGCTGCCGGCAACATCGATTTACGCAATCGCAACAACCTGACGTCCTACGTAGCCAATCCAGGCGTGCTGCTCAACCTCAAGGACCTGGACGGCGATAGCCGCCTGCTGGCCAACCCCCGTATCCGGGTCATCAACCACTCGAAGGCCAAGATCCACATCGGCGACAAGCTGCCGGTGTTCACCACCACCTCCACGGCTAACGTCGGGGTCTCCGCGTCTGTCAGCTATCTCGACGTCGGCCTCAAGCTCGAGGTGGAACCCACGGTGCACCTGGACGAGGACGTGGCGATCAAGGTCAACCTCGAAGTGAGCAGCATCATCAAGGAAGTCCCGGGGCCCTCCAACTCCCTGGCCTATCAGGTGGGCAACCGCAGCGCCGAAACCACCTTGCGCCTGCGCGACGGTGAAACCCAGGTACTGGCGGGTCTGATTAACGATGAAGAGCGTTCTGCGGCCAGCCGTCTGCCCGGGCTGGGCGAATTGCCCATCGTCGGTCGTTTGTTCTCATCGAGCCAGGACAGCAGCAACAAGACGGAAATCGTCCTGCTCATTACGCCGCGCATCGTGCGCAACGTGCTGCGTCCGGCCGCGGGCGCGCCAGCCGTGGCCTCGGGCACCGAAGCTGCGGTGGGCGCGGCGCCCCTGCTCATCAGGAACGGTGCCCTCAAGGGCGTGGCAATGGGCAGCAGTGGGGCTCAGGCGCCTACCCCGGCGGTCCGCGACACGGTGGCCGACGACGAAAGCGGCAAGGTGCCGCCCGCCTTGTCCATGGCCATGACCACGCAGGCGCAGCCGGGACAGGAGGTTGCTGTCCTGTTCTCCCTGCCTGGAACAAACGCCGTGGGTGGACAGGTGGATCTCGCCCTGGACCCCGCCTTCTTCGAGACCGGCAGCCTGCATCTTGATCTGAAGCCCGGGGGTGACGGCATGCTCAAGGGCGAGGCGAAAGTCAGGTTGCTTGCCGGCACCAAGGGAACGACCCAGGTCCAGGTGACCGCCGCCAGCGCCCTGGATGCCCAGGGCGCGCCGGTGAGCTTCACGCCGCCGCCCAGCCAGGCGATCGTTGTGGCGCCATGAGGGCCCAGCGGGGTTTCACGCTGATCGAATTGGCGGTGGTGGTGGCCGTGATCGGGCTGCTGTCCACCATCGCCATGCCCCTGGCGCAACTGAATGTGCAACGGAGCAAGGAACAGGATCTGCGTCGCGCCCTGCGGGAAATCCGCGGCGCCATTGATGCCTATCGCCAGGCGGTGAAGGACAACCTCATCCAGCGCAAGGAAGGGGCGACCGGCTATCCGCCGCGCTTGGAGGATCTGACGGATGGCGTGGTGGACCAGACATCGCCTTCCGGCGCCAAAATCTATTTCCTGCGACGCCTGCCAAGGGACCCGTTCTATCCCGACAATAGCGCATTGCCTGCGGAAACCTGGGGTAAGCGCGCCTACGCCAGCCCGCCAGACGCACCCCAGGTGGGGGACGACGTGTTCGATGTCTATTCCCAGTCCGAAGGCGTGGGCCTGAATGGCATTCCCTACCGGAGCTGGTGAACCCATGCGGCGAAACCTGGCCCCATCGTCCTGGCACGGATTCACCCTCATCGAACTGATGGTGGTGATGGCCATCATCGCCACCCTGCTGGCCATTGCCACTCCCCGCTATTTCAATCATCTTGACCGGGCCCGGGATGCCGCCCTGCGGGAAACCCTGGCGGTGACCCGCGATGCCCTCGACAAGTACCACAGCGACACGGGCAACTATCCGGAAACCCTCGAGGTTCTGGTGACCAAGCGCTATCTGCGTTCATTGCCGGTGGACCCGGTGACCGACAGCACCGCCACCTGGGTCTTGTTGCCGCCTGTCGGCCAGGACGCAGGCAAATCCGGCATCTATGACCTTCACAGCGGCGCAACGGGGAACGCCCCCGATGGCAGTCCCTATGCCGATTGGTAAGGCCACGAGCCGGAATTCCGGGCGGAACCGGGGCTTCACCTATGTGATGCTGCTGTTTGCCGTTGCCTTGAGCGGCGTGCTGTTGGCCGCCGCCGGGCAGCTGTGGCACACCAATGTCCAACGGGAAAAGGAAGCCGATCTCCTCTTTGCCGGCAGGCAGATCCGTCAGGCGATCGAGTCCTACTACCAGGAGGAGGGGGCGGTTGCCAATGGTGGTGGGCTTCACGAGT
>RXJP01000057.1:0-10938 GCA_003963315.1 Rhodocyclaceae bacterium
TCGGCCAAAGCGCCACCACCCTCTCCGGCGGCGAGGCGCAACGGGTCAAGCTGGCGCTGGAACTTTCCAAGCGGGATACTGGACGAACCCTCTATATCCTTGACGAGCCCACCACCGGCCTGCACTTCCAGGACATCGAATTGCTGCTAACCGTTCTCCACCGTTTACGGGATCACGGCAATACCATCGTAGTGATTGAACACAACCTCGATGTCATCAAAACTGCTGACTGGATAGTGGATCTCGGCCCCGAGGGCGGCGACGGTGGAGGGCTTATCATTGCGGCGGGAACGCCGGAGCAGGTGGCCGGAGTCAAGGCCAGCCACACCGGGCGTTATTTGGCGGATATGCTGAAACCCGCCAAGGCGGCAACAAAGAAAAGGAAATAAGGACCCATGGCCAACTTTGAAAACTTTGCTGCTGAAGCGCTGCAGCTCGAGACGGAAATTGCCCGCAAGGGCGTCGCTATCGGCATCGATTGGGACAACGCCGTTCAGGTCCGCACCCTGGCTCGGCAGGCGCTCGCCTGTCATGGCGATACCATTCAACTGGATTGCAGCCCCAGCAGCCCTGAGGGTCTAGCCAAGATTGAAATCTTCGGCCTTGCCCAGTTGATGCTGAAGGTCATGGCACAAAGCGCCGAGGAAGAAGGCATCCTCACCCACGGCGGCAAGGTATGGAAAAGTTTCGCCCGTGCGCTGTGGGATGAAATGAAGAAACCCTGATCGATATCCGTGTAGCGACAAGCAATAAAAAAGGCCGGTTCCCCGGCCTTTTTTGCTGCCGACGTTGCCGCCGACTTCTGACGATTTACTCGCCTTGTGCAGCGTCCACCGCAGCTTCGCCTTCGGGACGATCCAGCAGTTCGACATAAGCCATGGGGGCGTTATCGCCTTGACGGAAGCCCATCTTCAGGATGCGCAAGTAGCCGCCGTTACGGGCGGAGAAGCGGGGACCCAGCACGTCGAAGATCTTACCGACGATTTCGCGGTCGCGCAGGCGGTCGAACGCCAGGCGGCGATTTGCCAGGCTGGGCTTTTTACCCAGGGTGATGAGGGGCTCGACAACGCGGCGCAGTTCCTTGGCCTTGGGCAGGGTGGTCTTGATGGCCTCGTGGCGCAGCAAGGACACAGCCATATTGCGGAACATGGCTTGACGATGGGAGGAGGTGCGGTTGAGCTTACGAAGTCCGTTACCGTGACGCATGGTGAATTTCCCTTATGTTGTGGGGCCACCGCGCGATGCAAGTGGCCCGTTGCTATTTGCAGGGGTTAATTATCGAGCTGAAGGATCAGCCCATCTTTTCAAGACCGGCCGGAGGCCAGTTCTCGAGTTTCATACCAAGGGTGAGGCCACGGGAGGCCAGCACTTCCTTGATTTCGTTGAGCGACTTGCGACCCAGGTTGGGGGTCTTGAGCAGCTCGGTTTCAGTACGCTGGATCAAATCGCCGATGTAGTAGATGTTCTCGGCCTTGAGGCAGTTGGCGGAACGCACGGTCAGCTCCAGATCGTCCACCGGACGCAGCAATTCGGGGGCCACGGGCAACTGCTTTTGCTCCACGGGAACCACGGTAGTGGTTTCCAGATCGGCGAACACCGACAGTTGATCCATCAGGATACGGGCGGCGCTGCGAATGGACTGTTCGGGATCGACGGCGCCGTTGGTTTCCAGGTCGATGATCAGCTTGTCCAGGTCGGTACGCTGCTCAACGCGAGCAGATTCGACTTGGTAGCTGACACGGCGCACCGGGCTGAAGGAAGCATCGAGCAGAATGCGGCCGATGGTCTTGCCTTCTTCCTTGGCGGCGGGACGGGTATTGGAGGGCTCGTAGCCGCGGCCGATTTCCACCTTGATCTGCATTTCCAACTTGCCGCCAGGGGCCAGATGGGCGATGACGTGATCGGGATTGATGATTTCCACGTCGTGGCTGGTCTGGATGTCAGCGGCAGTCACAACGCCTTCGCCGGCCTTGCTCAAGGTCAGCGTGGCTTCATTGCGGCCATGCAGCTTGAGCACGACACCCTTCAGGTTCAGCAGGATATCCACCACGTCTTCGCGGACGCCTTCGATGGTGGAGTACTCATGCAGCACACCTTCAATGCTCACTTCCGTAGGAGCGGCACCAGGCATGGAAGACAGGAGGATGCGGCGCAGCGCATTGCCCAGCGTATGGCCGTAGCCACGCTCGAACGGCTCCATGACAACGCGGGCATGGACCGGGGAAAGGGATTGAACATCAACAATACGGGGCTTCAGAAGTGCATTGCTTTGCATCTGCATTCCTTCAAATGAGAATGCGCCTGATGCCCCGACTGGGGCATCAGGCGCTAAACAACAAATTAACGCGAGTACAGTTCGACCACGAGGCCTTCATTGATAGAAGGCGGCAGTTCTTCGCGCGTCGGATAGGCTTTGAAAATTCCCTTGCCTTCCTTCACATTCACATCCAGCCATTCGGGCATGCCGCGGGACTCAGCAGCTTCGAGGGCGGCCTTGCTACGCAGTTGTCCCTTGGCGCGTTCGGTCAGTTGAACCACATCACCGGGACGCAGGCTATAGGAAGGAATGTTCACACGCTTGCCGTTAACCAGAATGCCGTTGTGACGGACGATCTGGCGGGACTCGGCGCGGGAAGCGCCGAAGCCCATACGGAAAACTGCGGTGTCAAGACGGCTTTCGAGCAGCTGCAACAGGTTTTCGCCGGTCTGACCCTTCTTGCGTTCGGCTTCGGCAAACACTTTGCGGAACTGGCGTTCGAGCACGCCGTAAATGCGGCGGATCTTCTGCTTTTCACGCAACTGCTGGCCATAGCCGGACAGGCGTTGGCCGGACTTCTGGCCATGCTGACCAGGAGCGTAGGAACGGCGCTCGATGGCGCACTTGTCAGTAAAGCACTTTTCACCCTTGAGGAAGAGTTTCTCTCCCTCACGGCGACACTGACGGCATTTGGCGTCAAGGTTACGGGCCACTTATAACTCCTTGTTCTTCAATGGCGGTCAGATACGACGACGCTTCGGGGGGCGGCAGCCGTTGTGGGGAACCGGCGTGATATCGGTGATGCTGGTGATTTTCATGCCGAGCGCATTCAGTGCGCGAACCGCTGATTCACGGCCGGGGCCGGGACCTTTGATACGCACTTCGAGATTCTTCACACCACACTCCTGAGCGGCCTTGCCTGCAGCTTCAGCGGCGACCTGGGCAGCGAAGGGCGTGCTCTTGCGGGAGCCCTTGAAGCCAGCGCCACCGGAGGTTGCCCAGGACAACGCATTGCCTTGCCGGTCGGTGATGGTGATGATCGTGTTATTGAAGGAGGCGTGAACGTGCGCGATGCCTTCGGCAACGTTCTTTTTAACCTTCTTGCGAACTTTGGTAGCGGTTTTGGCCATATTGAGGTCCTATTATTTCTTCGCGCCAGCGATAGACTTGCGCGGGCCCTTGCGGGTACGGGCATTGGTGCGGGTACGCTGACCGCGGCAGGGAAGGCCGCGACGGTGGCGCAGGCCACGATAGCAACCCAGATCCATCAGTCGCTTGATGCTCATGGTGACTTCGCGGCGCAAATCACCTTCAACGGTGAACTTGGCTACTTCGTCACGGAGACGTTCCATCTCGGTCTCGGTGAGATCCTTGATTTTTGCGGAACGCTTGACTCCCGCTGCGTCGCAAATTTTTTGCGCGCGGGGACGACCTACACCATAAATCGCGGTCAACGCGATTTCTGTGTGTTGATGATTTGGAATATTGACACCTGCGATACGGGCCATTTGGTTACCTTACCTGTTCATCGCCGAAATAAAAGCGGAAAATTATATCTGATCAAACTTACTGAATCAACCCTGACGCTGCTTGTGACGCGGATCAGTACAAATGACCCGAACCACGCGATTGCGACGGATGATCTTGCAGTTACGGCAGATACGTTTGACCGAAGCCAGAACTTTCATGATTGCTCTCCGGATAAGTTACTACTTGGCGCGGAAGACGATTCTTCCTTTAGTTAAATCATAGGGAGTCAATTGGACTGTCACCTTGTCCCCCGGAAGGATGCGGATATAGTGCATGCGCATTTTTCCGGAGATGTGACCGAGCACTACGTGCCCGTTTTCCAGCTTGACCCTGAAGGTTGCATTGGGGAGGTTTTCAACCACCTCGCCCTGCATTTCAATAACGTCTTCCTTCGCCATAAACCTTAAATCAACGCACCGGCAACCCGGCACCCTTAAAATTAGCCTTCTTCAAAAGGCTTTCGTACTGATGGGACATCACATAAGCCTGCACTTGGGCCATGAAGTCCATAGTCACCACCACAATAATCAAGAGACTGGTGCCGCCAAAATAGAAAGGCACGTTCCACTTGAGAATCAGGAACTCGGGCAGCAGACACACCAAAGTGATATAGATGGCGCCGATCAGCGTCAGCCGCATGAGAATCTTGTCGATATACCGAGCCGTCTGCTCACCAGGGCGGATGCCGGGAACGAAAGCGCCGCTCTTCTTCAGGTTGTCTGCGGTTTCCTTGGAATTGAACACAAGGGCCGTGTAGAAGAAGCAGAAAAAAGCAATCGCCGTGGCGTAAAGCAGGACATAAACAGGCTGGCCGGGTGCCAATTTGGCAGCCGCATCCTTCAACCAGTTCATGTTCTCGGACGCGCCGAACCACTGAGCCACCGTGGCGGGAAACAGGATGATCGATGACGCGAAGATGGGCGGGATGACGCCGGACATGTTCAGTTTCAGCGGCAGGTGGCTACTCTGCCCGCCGTAAATCTTGTTGCCCACTTGGCGCTTGGCATAGTTCACCAGGATCTTGCGCTGGCCACGCTCCACGAACACCACGAAACCTGTTACCAGCACCACCAAAGCAACGATGAACAGCGCCGACACCGGGTGCATGGCACCAGTGCGAACCAATTCGAAAAGGCCGCCCAAGGCGTTGGGCAAACCCGCGGCAATGCCGGCGAAAATGATAATGGAGATGCCGTTGCCGAGGCCGCGCTCGGTGATTTGCTCCCCCAGCCACATCAGGAACATGGTGCCAGTCAGCAAGGTCGCAACAGTCGTCAGACGGAACACCATGCCGGGATCAATCACCAGGCCGGGTTGCGACTCAAGGGCCACAGCAATACCCATTGCCTGGAACAGCGCCAGGGCAACCGTGCCGTAGCGGGTGTATTGAGTGATCTTGCGACGACCAGCCTCACCTTCCTTTTTCAATGCCTCCAGGGAAGGCACCGCGATCGACATCAGCTGCATGATGATCGAGGAGGAAATGTAGGGCATGATGCCCAGGGCAAAAATGGTAAACCGGGACAACGCGCCGCCGGAAAACAGATTGAAGATGCCCAGGATCCCGTCCTTCTGAGTCTGGAACAGCTCGGCCAGACGCGCGGGATCAATGCCGGGAACGGGAATATGGGCACCCACGCGATAAACCACCAACGCGCCCAGCAGGAACCACAGCCGGCGCCAGAGGTCGCCGAACTTGGATCCGTTGCTTGCTTTTGCGTTAGTGGCCATGATCGCTATGCTTCCTTACTCGGCGACGGAACCGCCGGCGGCTTCAATAGCAGCCTTGGCACCCTTGGTTGCGCCCACGCCCTTCAGAACCACCTTGCGGGTGATTTTGCCGGACAGGATGACCTTGGCAGAAAGCGCGTCGGCGGGAATAACACCGGCTTGCTTCAGGGAAAGCAGATCGATTTCTTCCACAGGCATCTTTTCCAGCTCGGAAAGACGCACTTCCACGTTACGGCCACGGACCAGGGAAATAAAGCCGCGCTTGGGCAGGCGGCGTTGCAAAGGCATCTGACCGCCTTCGAAACCCACATTGCCGCCACCGCCGGAACGGGACAGCTGGCCCTTATGGCCGCGACCGGCAGTCTTGCCCAGGCCGCTACCGATGCCGCGCCCGACGCGCTTGGGAGCGTGCTTCGCGCCGGCGGCGGGTTTGATGGTATTGAGTTCCATGACGTTATCCTTCAACCTTCACCAGATACGCAACCTTGTGCACCATGCCGCGCACGGCGGGGGTGTCTTCCAGTTGCACGGTATGACCAATGCGACGCAGACCGAGGCCACGCACAGTCGCCCGGTGATCCTGCTTGGTGCCGATCACGCTTTTGATCTGCGTGACCTTGATCTTCTTGTCAGCCATGGCTTACTCCAGGATTTCTTGAACGGTCTTACCACGCTTGGCGGCAATCTCGGCAGGAGTGCTGGTGGCCAGCAAACCGTTGATGGTGGCGCGCACCACGTTGTAAGGATTGGTCGAACCGATGGTCTTGGCGACCACATCGGTCACGCCCATCACTTCGAAAACGGCGCGCATCGGACCGCCGGCAATCACGCCAGTACCGCCGGGAGCCGGGGACATCAGCACCGTGGTGGCGCCGTGCTTGCCGGTCACGGTGTGATGCAAGGTACCGCTTTTCAGGTTGACCTTCTTCATCTTGCGGCGGGCCTCTTCCATGGCCTTTTGCACAGCCACGGGCACTTCGCGGGACTTGCCCTTGCCCATGCCGATACCGCCGTCGCCGTCGCCGACTACGGTCAGCGCTGCGAAGCCGAGAATGCGACCACCCTTGACGACCTTGGTAACCCGATTGACGGATACCATTTTTTCGCGCATGCCATCATCGCGCTCTTCGGCCTGCTGGGGTTTCTTGCTTTGTGGTTTAGCCATGTTGATCTCGCTTAGAACTTGAGACCGCCCTCACGGGCAGCCTCTGCCAGAGCCTTGATACGGCCGTGGTAATGGAATCCGGAACGATCGAAGGCCACAGTTTCAACGCCTGCATCTTTGGCGCGGGTTGCGATCAACTGCCCCACCAGCTTCGCGGCGTCGACATTGCCGCCATTGGCGACTTTGCTGCGAACATCGGCTTCCGCCGTGGAAGCGGCGGCGAGCACCTTGGTGCCGCAACCGGAGAAAATTTGCGCATAGATGTGGCTGTTGGTGCGACACACCGCCAGGCGGACCATCTTGAGCTCCGCAATCTTGGCGCGGGTTTTGCGCGCTCTCCGCAAACGAGCTTGTTTCTTGTCCATAATTCTGGGCCCTTACTTCTTCTTGGTTTCCTTGATGACAACCACTTCGTCGGAATAGCGCACGCCTTTGCCCTTATAGGGTTCGGGAGAGCGGTATGCGCGAACTTCAGCGGCTACCTGACCAACCACCTGCTTGTCGATGCCTTTGATGACAACTTCAGTCTGGGTGGGTGTTTCGACCTTGATGCCGGCGGGCATTTGATGAACCACGGGATGGGAAAAACCCAAGGACAGGTTCAACTTGTCACCCTGGGCCTGGGCACGGTAGCCCACGCCAACCAGGGTCAGCTTCTTTTCAAAGCCCTTGCTCACGCCGGTGACCAGATTGTTCACCAGGGCGCGGGTAGTGCCGGAGTTGGCACCGGCGGAAGGCACGCCTTCCAGAGCCGTCACCACCAATTTTTCGCCGTCCTTTTCAATCTTGACGCCGGGCAGAATGAATTGCTTCAAGGAACCCAGGGGGCCCTTCACGGTGATGTCATTCGCCGTGATCGTAGCTTCGACGCCCTTGGGCAACTCGACGGGATATTTTGCGACGCGAGACATGTGATACCCCCTTAAGCGACGATGCAGAGAACTTCGCCGCCCACATTGGCAGCGCGGGCCTTGCTATCGGTCATCACACCCTTGGGCGTGGAAACGATCGCCACCCCCAAACCGTTCATGACGCGGGGCAGGCTGTCCTTGCCCTTGTAAACGCGCAAGCCAGGCTTGGAAACGCGCTCGATACGCTCGATGACGGGACGGCCGGCGTAATATTTCAACGCGATGTCCAACACGGCCTTGCCCTCGCCTTCGCGCACGGCGAAGTCTTCGATATAGCCCTCATCCTTCAGCACATTGGCAATAGCGGCCTTGAGCTTGGATGCAGGCATGGATACAGACATCTTCTCGACCATCTGCGCATTGCGAATGCGCGTCAGCATGTCGGCGATAGGATCGGTCATACTCATAGCGATCTCCTTACCAGCTGGCCTTGGTCATGCCCGGCACTTCGCCGCGCATGGCAATATCGCGCAACTTGTTACGGCACAAACCAAACTTGCGGAACACGCCGCGGGGACGACCCGTCAGAGCGCAACGATTGCGCTGGCGCGAGGGGCTGGAATTACGCGGCAGCTGTTGCAGCTTGAGGCGCGCTTCCATGCGTTCCTCTTCAGACAGCTTCACGTTATTGATAATTGCGAACAGAGCTTCGCGCTTGGCGGCAAATTTAGCCACCATTGCAGCGCGCTTGGCTTCGCGATTCTTCAGTGCAAGTTTCGCCATGGTTCCCTCAGTTCTTGAAGGGGAATTTGAAAGCGCCAAGCAGAGCCTTGGCTTCTTCATCGGTCTTCGCGGTGGTGGTGATGCTGATATTCATGCCACGCAGCGCGTCGATCTTGTCGTATTCGATTTCGGGAAAGATGATCTGCTCTTTCACACCGACGTTATAGTTGCCACGACCGTCGAAACCCTTGCCACCCACACCACGGAAGTCGCGAACGCGGGGTAGCGCCACAGTGATGAAACGATCGAGGAACTCGAACATGCGAGTGCCGCGCAAAGTCACCATGCAGCCGATCGGATACCCTTCACGGATCTTGAAGCCGGCGATCGCCTTGCGAGCCTTGGTAACAACGGGCTTTTGACCCGCGATCTTGGTCATATCGCCAACGGCGTTTTCCAAAACCTTCTTGTCGCCAACCGCCTCACCGACACCCATGTTGAGGGTGATCTTGGTGATACGGGGCACTTCCATGGGGGACTTGTAACCGAACTTCTCGCGAAGCTCAGCAACAACCTTTTCTTTGTAAAAATCTTGCAAGCGCGCCATGATGACCCCTTACGCGTCCACTACTTCGCCATTGGACTTGAATACCCGCACCTTGCGGCCGTCGTCGAGTTGCTTGAAGCCAACACGATCAGCCTTCTGGGTGGCAGGATTGAACAAGCCAACATTGGAAACATGAATCGGCATCTCTTTTTCGATGATGCCACCCGGCAAACCCTTCATGGGATTGGGACGAGAGTGCTTCTTGACGCGATTGACACCATCGACAACCACATGCTCATCGTCAACACGGAGCACCACTGCGCCGCGCTTGCCCTTGTCCTTACCAGTCAGGACAACGACGTTATCGCCCTTGCGAATCTTATTCATGGACAAATCCTCAGAGAACTTCGGGCGCCAGGGACACGATCTTCATGAAGCGCTCGGTACGCAGTTCGCGCGTCACGGGGCCGAAGATGCGAGTGCCAATGGGCTCAAGCTTGTTGTTGAGGAGCACTGCGGCGTTGCCATCAAACTTGACCAGGGAGCCATCGGGGCGACGCACGCCTTTGGCGGTGCGAACCACCACGGCACTGTAGACTTCGCCTTTTTTGACACGGCCACGGGGGGCCGCATCCTTGATGCTCACCTTGATGATGTCGCCAATACCGGCGTAACGGCGCTTGGAGCCGCCCAACACCTTGATGCACATTACCGAACGCGCGCCTGTATTGTCGGCGACGTCGAGTATCGACTGCATTTGGATCATTTCAATCTCTCCAACTTGTCCCGCACTTGAAACAGAGCGCAGGCAGTCTTGGAACCCGTTCGGGTAGGAAGGCCAACCGGAAACCGGTCAACCCAGGAAAAGAGGCGGGATTCTATGCTTCCCGCCTTTAGTCCGTCAACTACTTTTTCAATTATTTATTGCTGGAAGCAAAAATAATTAAACAATCCGCGCCTTTTCCATAACTTTGGAAACGCGCCAAGCCTTGGTTTTGGAAATGGGGGCGCATTCCTCGATCTGAACCAGATCGCCATCCTGCGCTTCCAAGCCTTCGACGTGGGCATGGTACTTCTTGGAGCGGATCATCACCTTGCCGATCACCGGGTGCTTCACCCGGCGCTCGACCAGGACGGTGACGGTCTTGTCCATCTTGTCGCTGACAACGCGCCCTTGCAGGGTGCGCCGCACAGTTTGTTTGGCTTCAGTCATTTGGCCGCCGCCTTTTCACGTTGGATTGTCTTGACGCGCGCAATATCCTTGCGCACCTTGCCCAACTGGCTGGTATTGCTCAGCTGCTGGGTTGCCGCCTGCATGCGCAGGGAGAACTGGGCCTTGCGCAGGTCCAGAACTTCCTTTTGCAATTCGGCATCGTTTTTTTGCCTGAGTTCGCTGGCTTTCATGTCTTACCCCAAATGGCGAGTCACGAAGGTGGTTTCCAAAGGCAGCTTGGCAGCAGCAAGGCGGAAAGCCTCGCGGGCCAGGGCCTCGTCCACTCCGTCCATCTCGTAGAGAACCTTACCGGGCTGGATTTCAGCCACCCAATACTCGGGAGAGCCCTTACCGTTACCCATACGGACTTCGGCAGGCTTTTTGGAGATCGGCTTATCCGGGAAGATACGGATCCAAATACGACCGCCCCGCTTGATGTGGCGGGTCATGGCACGACGGGCTGCTTCGATCTGGCGGGCGGTGAGGCGGCCGCGGCCGATGGCCTTGAGGCCATACTCGCCGAAGCTCACCTTGGCGCCGCGGGTTGCCATGCCAGTGTTGCGGCCCTTCTGTTCCTTACGGTACTTTCTGCGTGAGGGTTGCAGCATTGCTGATTACTCCTTACCTTCTGCGGGAGCGGCGGGCTTACGCACGCGCTTCACGCCTGCCTTGTCACCCTCTCCCTCGGCCTTGCGCACGGTGCGCTTGGGCTTTTCGCCATCGGCGGGCTTGGCGGCGCGACGGGGCTTTTTAGTCTCGTCGGCATTCACGTCCGCACCGGCGGGCTGCTCATTCTTGCCAATGATCTCGCCCTTGAACACCCAAACCTTGATACCGATGATGCCGTAGGTAGTCTTGGCTTCGGAGGTGCCATAGTCGATATCGGCCCGCAGGGTATGCAGCGGCACACTACCTTCGCGA
>RXJP01000057.1:11002-11149 GCA_003963315.1 Rhodocyclaceae bacterium
AAGCACCAAATTTCATCGCTGATTGCATCGCTCTTTTCATTGCTTTTCTAAATGAAATACGCTTCTCGAGTTGTTGTGCAATTGATTCTGCTACTAAGACTGAATCAATCTCTGGCTTTTTTATTTAATGAATGTTTAAATGTATAT
>RXJP01000015.1:0-1184 GCA_003963315.1 Rhodocyclaceae bacterium
CTGTTCTCCCTCATCACCGCCTTGCTCTATCTCCATTACGAAGGGCACTACGCCACCCGCCGCCTGGGCGCCTTCGTCCTGCTGGTGATCTCCGCCGCCGTCGGCTTCCTGCTCTGGTACGCCTTCGCCCGGGATGCCCAGGAAATCCAGCCCCTGGTGCCGGCGCTGCAAAGCTACTGGATGAAGATTCATGTTCCGGCCAACTTCATCGGCTACGGCTCCTTCTCCCTTTCCGCCATGATCGGCGTGGCCTGGCTATTGGCAAAACGCGGCATTCTTGCCGAACGCCTGCCGGCCCTGGAAGTGATGGAAGACCTGATGTACAAGGCCATCGCCGTGGGCTTCGCCTTCTTCACCGTCGCCACCATCCTCGGCGCCCTCTGGGCGGCGGAAGCCTGGGGCACCTATTGGCAATGGGACCCGAAGGAAGTCTGGGCGCTGATCGTCTGGCTCAACTATGCCGCCTGGCTGCACATGCGACTCACCAAGGGCCTGCGCGGCGCGGCGTTGGCCTGGTGGGCGGTGGTGGGCCTGCTGGTCACTACCTTCGCTTTCCTCGGCGTGAATATGTTCCTCTCCGGCCTGCACAGCTACGGCAAGCTCTGAGCGCCGGCTAGCGCAGTGCGGCCAGTTCCGCTTCGCTAAAGCCCGCCAACCGGCGGGCTTTTTCGTTGATGGGCCGGATCGGATTCGGCGCATCATATTCCACCATCAATGCCCGATAGGTGGTCTCGGGTTCAAGTTCGCGCGCGGCGCAAAGGCGCCGGAACCATTTGTCGCCCAAGGCGACGTGGCCGATCTCGTCGCGCAGGATGATGTCGAGTACCGCTGCGCCGGCCTCGTCGCCAATTTTTTTCAACTTCTGCTGGATGGGCGGTGTCGCGTCCAGGCCCCTGGCCTCGGCCAGACGGGGCACCAGGGCCATGCGGGCCAGAACATCATGACCGGTTCGTACATTGAGCTGCCAAAGACCGTCGTGGGCAGGGAAGTCGCCGTAATCGTGGCCGTAGCCTTGCAAATGCTCCCGCAGCAACTTGAAATGCTCGGCTTCCTCCGCCGCCACCGCGATCCAATCCCCGTAGTACTCGGCAGGCAAGCCGCGGAAACGGTAGGCATGGTCCAAGGCCAGATCGATAGCCGACCATTCGATGTGCACGATGGCATGGAACAAGGCTGCCAACCCT
>RXJP01000015.1:1234-36970 GCA_003963315.1 Rhodocyclaceae bacterium
GCGGCACCAGGGCAGGCTTGTTGGGATAACCGCGCTCGGTGACGGTTGGCACTGAAGTCGCGTTGTTGTCCAGGGACAATGCCCCTGCCTGCCAATCCGCCGCCAGGTCCCGTACCAGGGCCAGCTTGCGCTCCACCCGGCCCATGGCCAGGGCTTCCGCCAGGGCCTCGAAAAGAACTTTTGCCATCTGTGCCTATCCAACTTTGTGTGTAAGGTTCGACTCTTGTCTCCGACTATCCTGAAACACTACCCCTCAGGAGCCCTCCATGTTAATCAAACGCGCCGCCGCCAACGATTGTCTGCCTTCGGAAATCACCCCACCCGAGATTTTTGCCCGGCGCAGGGAGTTCATGCAGTTCTCCGCCGCCGCCCTGGCTTCGGGCGCACTGGGGGCGTTATTGCCCTCGGCGGAGGCCGCAGAAAAACTGGCAGGCAAGCCTAGCCCCCTGTCCACCCCGGAAAGCCCCACACCCTACAAACACGTCACCGGGTACAACAACTTCTACGAATTCGGCACCGACAAGGAAGATCCCGCCGCCAACGCCCATTTGCTGCAAACCCAACCGTGGTCGGTGTCGGTGGAAGGCCTGGTGAAGAAACCCAAAACCTTCGACATCGATCAGTTGGTCAAACTCGCCCCCCTGGAGGAGCGCATCTACCGACTACGTTGCGTGGAAGGCTGGAGCATGGTGATCCCCTGGGTGGGTTATTCCCTCGCCGCCCTGCTCAAGCAGGTGGAACCCACCGGCAGCGCCAAGTACGTGGAATTCATTTCCGCCGTGCAGCCGGAGAACATGGTGGGGGTGCAACGCCGTGTGTTGGACTGGCCTTATGTGGAAGGCCTGCGCCTGGACGAAGCCATGCATCCCCTGACCTTGCTGACCCTGGGCCTTTACGGCGAAGTACTGCCCAAGCAGAACGGCGCCCCGGTACGGATCACGGTGCCCTGGAAATACGGCTTCAAGAGCGCCAAGTCCATTGTCAAAATTCGTCTGGTGGAAAAGCAGCCCTTGATCTCCTGGGAGAAAGCCAACCCACGGGAGTACGGTTTTTATTCCAACGTAAACCCCACGGTGGACCATCCCCGCTGGAGCCAGGCCCGGGAGCGGCGTCTGGGCGAGTTCACCAAGCGTGAAACGCTGATGTTCAACGGCTACAACGAAGTAGCCTCCCTGTATGCCGGCATGGATTTAAGAAAATATTTTTAAACAAGGATTCCTTTTCAATGCATCGTTTCATCCCCGCTCTCAAAGTCCTGCTCTTTCTCCTCTGCTTGGCGCCCCTGGCCCGTCTCGGCTGGGGGTTCCAGCAGGACACCTTGGGCGCCAATCCCATCGAGGCGCTGACTCGCGGCCTCGGCACCTGGGGCCTCAACTTCCTACTCATTACCCTGGCGGTGACGCCCTTGCGCAAGCTCAGTGGCTGGCATTGGCTGACCCGCTTGCGGCGCATGCTGGGACTCTATGCCTTCTTCTATGTGCTGCTCCATCTCACCAGCTATCTGTGGCTGGACCAGTTCTTCGTCTGGCAGGACATCGCCAAGGACATTCTCAAGCGCCCCTTCATCACCGTGGGCATGGCGGCTTTCGTGTTGCTAGTGCCCCTGGCGGCTACTTCCAACAACTATGCCATCCGTCGTCTGGGCGGCAAGAAATGGACGCAACTCCACCGCACGGTGTACCCCATCGGCATCATGGCGGTGCTGCACTACACCTGGCTGGTGAAGCTGGACGTGACGAAGCCCCTGCTCTACGGCCTGACGCTGGCAGCCTTGTTGGGCTTCCGTGTTCTTTGGCGCTACCGGGAAAAACAGAAGCAGTTGGGCGGGGCCTACCTGCGCAAACCCAAGGGTCGTATCATTCCCATCGTCGCCAAACGTTGAGGTTCGCCCCATGTCCAGCCTGCGTGCTGCCGCGGTCGTTCTCGCCGTCGCGGCCCTAGCGGGTTGCGGCGGGGAGAAGACCTACCACCACGACGAGCGCTTCGCCGTCGATCCCCGCCACAAACATGAATTCGCCGCCAGTCGCGTAGCGCTCTGCGACGCCGCCCGCCATGTGCTGCTGGCCCAGGGCTACCTGGTGAGCCGTGGCGAGGAAGGTGGCGATGTGGTGCTCCTGGGACAGAAGGAGTTCAAGGAAAAGGACAATCGCACCGCGGTGCTCCAGGTGCAAGCGGTATGCGGCGACAAAGGCAAAGGATCGGCGCTGTTCGTCACGGCCCTGGAAAGCCACTTCGCTGTGGCCCAGACCAAGGAAAAAACCTCCTTAGGCCTGCCCCTGGTGGCGCCGATTTCCATCACCAGCACCACAACGTTGGAAGGCCAGCTCAAGTGCAGCGGCGAAACAGTGGATGATCGCGCCTTCTACGATGCCTTGTTCCGGGCCGTGGAAAGGGAGTTGGCGAGTCCGTAGCGGGTCCGCTCAGGGCCGGCTTTTATGGAAGGTCATGATCGCCCGTCCATCGGCGACGACCTTGGGCTCCGGCTTCCAGGCATGGCCGTAAACGATCTCGAAAGTGGCCGGTAACAAGCCTTCCAGCCGGGGCCAGGCAGCGAAGACCTGACGCCATTGCCGCCAAGGCCGCCTGCCCAGCAAAGCGTCACGCACCCCGAGGTGGCGCTGGTCCCGTAGCAGACCGCGGGGACTGCGATAGGTGAGGGTGATGGTCTCCATGTCCATCACCGGATCGGCGAATCCGGCGGCCACCAGCATGTCGCCCACATCGTGCATGTCGTGGAAGCGGCGCAGGCTGGGGGCAATGCCGCAGGCCTCGCAGGCACGGCGGATTTCCTTGAGGGTGTCGGGACCGAGCATGCTGAAGGTGAGTAATCCGCTCACGGCCAGGACGCGGTGAAGCTCGCGGAAAGCCGGCAGTGGATCATCCAGCCAGTGCAACATGAGATTGGACCAAACCAGATCAAGTCCCATGGCGGCCAAGGGCAATTGCCCCACATCGGCGTTGAGGAGTCGCGGTGCCTTGCCCCGCAGGCGATCGAAGAAACCGCTGCGGGCCCTGACGGCTTGCAGCATGGGCAAGGCATAGTCCACCGCCAGGGGAAGCGCCTTGGGATAGTGCTGGATCAGGCCGTAGACACCATCCCCCGTGGCGCAGCCCACATCGGCCACACGCCGGGGTTCGATACGCACATAGGCCAGACGCTCAGCCATGCGTCGCCCCACTTCCTGGGCGAGCACGGCGGCAGCGTCATAGGTTTCGGCCGCCCGGGAAAAAGCGGCCTGGGCGGAGCCGGCCACCGAACTTACAGCGCGGTGGAAATCTTCAGGCGTTGGAACAGGGCCTCGTCCCGGGCCGCTTCGGCATTGCCGGCGGTGAGCAGTTTGTCGCCGTAGAAAATGGAATTGGCGCCGGCCATGAAGCACATGGCCTGCAATTCGTCGCTCATCTCATGGCGACCGGCGGAGAGGCGCACCATGCTGGTGGGCATGGTGATGCGGGCGGCAGCGATGGTGCGGACAAAGTCGAAGGGATCGATGGGGTCGGCATCGGCCAAGGGCGTGCCGGGGATGGGCACCAGGTTGTTGATAGGCACGGACTCCGGGGCAGGGTTCATGTTGGCCAGTTCGGCAATCAGGGAAGCGCGGCTCTTCTGGGTTTCGCCCATGCCGACGATGCCGCCGCAGCAGACCTTGATGCCGGCGTCGCGCACTTTGTCCAGGGTGTCGAAGCGATCCTTCTGGCTGTGGGTGCTGATGATCTGGCCGTAGAACTCGGGGGCCGTATCCAGGTTGTGGTTGTAGTAATCGAGGCCGGCATCGGCCAGTTTGTCGGCCTGGCCTTCCTTGAGCATGCCCAAGGTAACGCAGGTTTCCAGGCCCAGGTCCTTCACCGCCTTGACCATTTCGATCACGCCGTCCAAATCCTTGTCCTTGGGGCCGCGCCAGGCGGCGCCCATGCAGAAGCGACTGGCACCCTTGGCCTTGGCGGCCTTGGCGGCTTCCACCACTTCGCTCACATCCAACAGGGCTTCCCGTTCCACCTGTTCGTGGCGGGCAGATTGGGAACAGTAGCCGCAGTCCTCGGAACAACCGCCGGTCTTGATGGACAGCAGGGTGGAAAGCTGAACAGTGTTGGCGGGCTGGTGTTCGCGGTGCACCTGCTGGGCGCGGAACACCAGGTCCATGAAGGGCAGGGCGAACAGGGCCTCCACCTCGGCGGTGGTCCAGCGCTTGGCGGGAACTTGAACGGGAGCGGCGCTCGGCACTTGAGCAAGGGATGCGGTCATGGGGATGGTCCTGCTGGGTACAATTGACGGGTTACAGCGGCCAGTTGCTGACTAGGTATTGCGCCGCCGCTAGGGCGGCCATGGTCTGGCGCCTCGGAAGGCCATAATTATGGGGAAAGGGGCGGGGCTTGTCCAATAACCGGATGCAGTGGGCGGGTATCGCACCCGGCCGAGTCTTGGCCCAAGCCGCTGCCATGCTGGGAAAGATGCTGCCGGCCCAGCATTGTCTGCTGTGCCAGGGACACTCAGGCGACACCTTGCTCTGCCCGCCCTGCCGCGAAGAATTGCCACCCTTGCCGGAAAACCATTGTCCGGTCTGCGCCCTGCCCACACCCAGCGGTGAAACCTGCGGCCAATGCCTTGCAGCCCCACCCCACTATGACCGCACCATCGCCCGTTGGGTGTATGGCTTCCCCGTGGATCGGCTGATCCAGGCCCTCAAATACGGCCATCAGTTGGCAGTCGGGCAATTTCTTGGGGATGCGCTGCTCACCGGCCCGTCACCCGACTTGTCCGCTGGAAATACCGTGCTGCTGCCGGTACCCCTTTCTTCCGGCCACTTGCGCCAACGGGGCTTCAACCAAGCCGTTGAGATCGCCCGCCCCATCGGCCGTGCGCTGCAACTGCCCATGGTGTTGGACAGTTGCCGCCGCACCCGCGAAACCGCCGCCCAGACCAGCTTGCCCTGGAAGGCCAGGCAAAAGAATATTCGCCACGCCTTCGAATGCAGCATCGATCTTTCCGGCAAAGATGTCATCCTGATCGACGATGTCATGACCACCGGCGCCACGCTCAATGAACTCGCCCGCACCGTGAAGAAACACGGTGCGCTCACCGTCACCAACTGGGTCTGCGCCCGGGCACTGAAACCATAAGACCATGCGCTTCAAAATCCCCCCCTTGCCGCCCACGGACCTGCTGCTCGATCGCCTGGTCTTGCTGTTGCTCGCCGCCATGGTGGTCGTGCCCTTCCAGCATGCCCACCACTACAACCCCATTCCCAGCTTCCTCGCGGAATGGTGGGCTGCCGCCCTGGGTCTGGCCGCCTGCGCCGCAGCCTTTTTGCGGCCCTCGGTCTGGGAGCGTTTTCCCCTGCCCCGCATCCTGCTGCTGCCACTGCTGCTGATCGGCGGCCTGATGCTGCAATTCGCCCTGGGCATGCTGGCTTTTGTCGAGCAAGGTTTACTGATGGCGGCCTGCCTGCTATGGGCTTCCCTCATGGCTTGCCTGGGCCGAGACCTGGCCCGGCGCCGCGGGCTGGAATGGCTGGCGGACGGCCTCGCGGCCGCGTTTGTTGCCGGAGCGCTGCTGCAAGTGCTGTCCATGGTGCTCCAGGCCGGACATGTGGGCTATCGCACAGGGTTGGTGTTCCCTCGACAGGGCGCACTCTATGGGAATCTAGGCCAGGCCAACCATCTCAACGACTATCTATGGTTGGGTATCGCGTCGGCCCTTTATCTGCACCACCGCAGTCGCATGAACCTCGGCGGGTTAATCACCTTGGTGTGCATACTGCTGCTGGCCTCCACCTTGTCCACCTCTCGCAGCATCCTGCTCTACGCTTTTGCCCTCGGTGTCCTGGGCTGGATCGCCGGCCGCCAAACACCCGATATGGCTCGGCTCAAACGCATCAGCCTCGCGCTGTTGCCGGTGGCCTTTGTATCGCTGCTGCTCAGCCGGGAGCTAGCCCCTTTCCTGCTGCCCACCGACGTGAGCAGCAGCGATACTTTGCAACGTTTTTACGCGGAAGCCAACGGCAACAACATCCGCATCAAACTCTGGCGCGAGGCCCTGTACGCCATCGCTCAATCTCCTTGGCTCGGCCATGGCGTGGGCAGCATTCCTTGGCAGTATTTCAGTCTCGCCGAGTTCTGGCCCGAGGGCGATGCCGCCCCGGTAGCAGAGCATGTGCACAACCTGCCCCTGCAATGGATGGTGGAATTTGGCGCGCCCATTGCCTTGGCCGGATTCGGGTTGGCCTCCGCCTGGCTGTATGCCTTCCTGCGTGCGCCACTGACGGAAGCCCGTTGGTGGTTGCTGGCAATCCTGGCGGTGATGGGCATCCACAGCCTGTTGGAGTATCCACTCTGGTACACCTTCTTCCTGGGTCCCTTCGCCCTTCTCCTCGGCGCCGGCGATAACGGCCAAAGGATACTGGCCAACGGTCGCCGCGGATTGGTGGCCTTTGCCCTGATCGTGGCATTGTCCGGCAGCATCTTCGGCCTGCTGCGCAAGGACTATCTGGACATGGAGCGTATCCTCAACTGGCGCATCTTCAGCGGTACGGTGGACTTGCCGGCGGCGGTGAAGCGTCTGTTGGAAATCCAGGCCAACTCTCTCCTGGCTCCCCAGGCGACGGTGAGCTTCGCCCTGATGATGGAACCGGTGAAGGATCAACTGGAAGACCGGCGGGCGCTGTGCCAGAGCGCGATGAAGTTCGCACCGACGGAACGGGTCGTGTTCAAGTGCGCCACCCTGGATGCCATGGCGGGCGACCCGGAAGCCGCGGCCCACCTGCGTCGTGCCTTGGCAGCCTTCCCTGAGTCGAGCCCGAAAGTAAAGCAGGAGCTGCTCAGTCAATCCAAAGCCATGCCGGAACTCGCCAACCTGCTCAAGGAAATTCCTTAAGCGAAGATTGCCTTCAGCTTTACTTGCGGCTTTTTTGCTCCGCGAAGGCGGCCAGATCAGCCGGCAGGCTACCCGTGGCTTTGGCCCGGGAATAAGCCTCTCTCGCCTCCGCCGGATGGTTGTCCGCTTCCAACACCAGGGCCAGCCCCAACCACCAGCGGCCTTCAGCCGGATTGATGCGCAATGCGGCATTGAAATGCTCAATGGCTTCCTTGGACCGCCCCAAGCGTTGCAGCACAGTACCGCAGAAGGCGCGGTATTCGCCGTTATCCTGGGCGGTGGGTAGGGAGCGCTGCAAGGTTTCCCAGGCGCCGTTGGCATCGGCTTTTTCCATTTGCAAACGGGCCACATTCATAGCCCAGGTGCTGTGACCGGGAAGGATGTTCAGGCCTTCTTCCAACAGCACCCTGGCTTCGTCCTTGCGCTGTTGATCCACCATCAGGACGAACAGCGCCTGACGGGCCAGGGCATGTTCCGGCGCAATATGCAAAGCCTGACGGAATGCGGCTTCCGCCTCCGCACCAGCCCCCTGGGCCAACAGACCCTGACCCCGGCGATACTCGCTCTCGGCCTGTCCCTGGGACGACGAGGACGACAGCGACTTGTTCACGCTGCCAGAGGAGGACATCTGCTGGACCTTGGGCGTTGCCGGCTCATGTTTCGCGGTTTGCGCGTCGCCATTGACCTTCTGGACGGTGTCGGCAGCCTTGTCGCGGCGCGTGCCTTCCTTGGCAGCGGGCAATTCCGCTTCCAACTTCAGTCTGGGGGCGCCGGATGGTGCGGTGACGCTTGGCGCGGGAACGGGGGCAGATGTCGGAAGTGCGGAAACGGGCGGTGATGCGACGGGCGGCGGCATGACTAGGGGCGCGGGGACGCTGGGCATCCAGGGCGCCCACCAGAACAAGCCCACCAGTACGGCAGCCCCGGCAAATACCCCCAAAACAACCGGCATCGCACTGGCCCGGGGTGCTGGCGGCAGGGGACGCACGTCCCCCGGCAAGCTTTGACGCTCGCTATCCGCTGCGCGACGGGTATCCAGGTCCCTCAGCATTTTGTTAAGCAGGCTCACGGCTCAACCCCACCAACGGAAGCGATGGGCGATGCCCTTGCTGTCCCGTGCCGCTTGGATGACATTGCTCAAGCCGACCTGCTCTTTGCCCTCACCAAAGGCTGACAGCAGGGATTTGTGGGCCAGGATGTTCACGATCCTTGGCGTACCGTGGCTGACGCCGTGTAGCGCCTTTACCGCGGAACGCGTGAACACCGAAGCCGAGCCGCGATGGCCGGCGACGCGCATGCGATGGGCCAAATAATGCTCGAGTTCATTTCGGTCCAATCCGCGCAAGTGGTACTCGAAAGTGATGCGCTGGCGCAGCTGGCGTACGGCCGGGTTGGCCAGCTTCTCGTCCAGCTCCGGCTGGCCGAACATCACCACCTGCATCAATTTCTGCTTCTCGGTTTCCATATTGGACAGGAGGCGCAGGCTTTCCAGGGTTTCCAGGGGCATTGCCTGAGCTTCGTCAATACAGACCAACACCCGCTTGCCCTCGGCATTCCATTTCATCAGGGCATCGTTGAAGTACTTGAGCAGGTGAAACTGGTAGTCGTATTTTTCCAGCGGGATCGCCAACTCCTCGGCGATGGCCAGCAAAAGGGTGCGTGGCTCCAGCAAGGGATTGGGCAAGTACGCAGTCAGGGTGTTCTCATCCAAGGAGGACAGGAAACGACGGCAGAGCAAAGTCTTGCCCGTACCCACCTCGCCTGTCACCTTGACGAAACCTTCGCCACTGTCCACGGCCAACAGGAGCGTATTGATGGCCTCCTGATGGCTGGCGTTGTTGAACAGGTATTCGGTGTCCGGTGTGATACCGAATGGAAATTCGCTCAATCCGAAGAATGACTGATACACGTCATTGCCTCATCGCGTCCAAACGACCCTGGGTGGCCGACAAATCCGATTGCCAGTCGCTCTGGTCCCGGATGATGGTCGGTTTGAGGAGGATTACCAATTCCCGTTTCTTATAGGCTGCAGTTTTCTGCCCGGCCAAACCGCTTGCCACAGAATCCAGAGTGCCGGGCAATCCGTTATTGCTGGACGTTTGCTGCTGGCTCATGAGCCCTCCGATGGCGGCGATGTATCCATCAGAGACACGGACGATGCTATCGCTTTCATTCACCGTGCTGGAGGCCAAGGGCAATACAAGGCTTCCGCCCGAAGTGCCCAAATTGATGGTCTTGGTCTTTTCTGTCACGGAACTGACCGTGGGATGCACATGGAGGATCACATCACTACCCTCGTCGATCTGCGGCATGACGTCCAGGGAAATGCCCGAGAAGAACGGTGTCAGCGTGACGGTGGGTGACGTAGTCGTGGCGCCGGTGCCCGTCGTCGTCGTAGTACTGATGTTGGTCACGAAGAAATCGTCGCTGCCCACCTTGAGCAAAGCCTTCTGGTTGTTCAGGGTGGCGATGCGGGGACTGGACAGGACGTGCAGGGTGCCCTGCGTCTGTAGGAAATTGAGCAAAGCGGCAAAACTGGGGGTTTGGAAGGCGAGGCCCAGGAGCCCCCCCGTAGCCGAGGCGGCCATTGCACCAGCAACGCCAGTAGCAATGGCGCTGCCATTGGCATCAATGATCGTGCCGGCGATGCTCGAAAGGGCGCTGGTGCCCGTTGCCACGGTGCCGCCGGAAGGCTGGAGAACCGTACTGGCGCCTGCGGAACCGAAGGTTGCGCGAGTCGTCCCGCTACCCCGGAACGCAGCCCAATTGATGCCCGATTGATAGTCGTCGTTCAGTTCCACCTCGATAATCTTGGCTTCCAGCATCACCTGACGCTCAACGGCCAATTGGGTCGCCTTCAGATAGGCTTCCACGTTGCGCATGTCCAGGGGATACCCCCGCACAACGACGACGCCCGACGCCGGGTTGAGGACAACGCTACGCCCATCCGCTGTCCCCACCACCGCCGTCAACGCGGTGTTGACGTCCTTCCAAAAGTCGGCGTCGATGGTGGTCGAAATCCGGGCGCCACCCGCACCGCCGGTGGCGGCCGTGCCGGCGCCGGTGCCGGGTGTACCGGTGGTCCCCGTTCCCCCGACGGCGCCCGTGGTGCCCGTACCCGTCCCGTTCGATCCTGTCCCGGCCAGGCTTGTGGACGTCAATCGGGTATCCGTGGTGCCCTGACGGCGTCCTGCCAAGTAATTCAGTTGGAACACGCGGGTCTGCAAGGTGTTGGACTGGATGCTGATCCGGTTCCCCTGCACCCGATATTCGTAGCCGTACAGCTCGCGCAGTGCATCCAGGGCTTCGCGCACCGTCACATTGCGCAGGGTGACGGAGATGTTCCCGACCACATCGGGGCTGACCAGCATGCTGTACTGGGTGCCGCTGACAATGCCCTGGAAAACCTGGGCAGCAGGGGCATTTTGGACGTTGAGGTCGAACCGGCCATCCGTGGCCTTGGATTGCCTGGGTGCATCGGTCTGCAAGGGCGGCAGCAGGGACAAATCCAGATTGGCGGGAGGTGTGGGGGCTGCCGGCTTTGCCGCCAGCGCCTGTTTCATTTCCTCCTGGATGGAGTCCCTCACCACCCCGGGTTTGGTGGTCGGAGCACCAGCACAGGCGGTCAGCGCTATGGCGGCAACCAGGGACGCAGCCTGACCGGCACGTAAGCTGCGCCGGATCATTGCTTAAGCTCCCGTGTTACAACAGGCTTCCCAACCTTTTTCGCCATAGTCTTTTCGATGAGCACCCGTTTTTCAACGGACGGATTCAATTTCAGAATTTCTTTTCCACCTAACCCCGTCAAAACTACTTGATTGTCGGTGATTGCAGTTACCCGGGCACCGGCAATTTCCCCGCCCAGTTCAACCATTTGGCCATTGATCATGGCAGCCGGTTTTCTCCCCGGACGCAGGATCACAGTTTGTAAAACAGCGGCGGGCACGGCGTCGGCGTCGGCTTCTGTTGCCGGTTTCGCCGAGGCATCCAGGACCATGGGCCGGGTTGGGTCTTTCATTCCTTCGCCGTCAGCAGCATTGGCGAGGAAGGGGAACAAGGCCAGTAGTCCGATAGCGGCGGATAGCCAAAAATAGCGGACGGTTCTCATAGCGTCAGCCATGTCTTGTCCTGGCTCAGGGTATACAGTGTCAGCGTCAGATCCACTTTGGGATAGGCGGTGACGCTAAGAACCATGTCACCCCACAACACTTTTTGCGGCGCCTTTTCCAGGGCGTCCAGATAAGCCACCAAATCCTGATAGCTGCCGGCCAGGGTGATCCGCAATCCATGCTTGAACAGTTTGGGCGGGCTTTTGCCATCGCCCGTCGTAATACCTTCTGGAGGCAAGGTTTCCAGGCTGACGACCTGCAACGTACGATTGCCGGACAACAAGTTGTCCAGGAATATGGGCATGGAGGCAGCCGGAACAAATGATTGCTGGATGTCTCTGATACGGGGCTCCTGTTGGAGCAGGGTGCGCTGCGCCTGCTCGATGGCGGCCCGTGTGCTTGTATTTGGGTTGGCCGCCTGGAGCTCCAAGCCTGCGACCTGCCCGATCAGGCCCTGGGCGGCAATTCTGTCCTGGCTGGCCTGCGCCGCCATTTTTCTTGATTGGGTGAACATCGGCTCGACCCACTGACCGATTCCCAGCATCAGTGTTCCGCCCACCAGGGCAATCGCGATGATGTTCCGTTCCCGCACGGCCAACCCGGAGAACCAGTCGACGTAACGCTGCCAGAGGGACATCATGATTTCTTCCCTTCTCCAGGCGCACCCTCCCCTTGGGCGCTTCCGGATGTCAGGGTGAATTCAAGATATCGAGGGCGGCGACTACTTCCCTCCGCATTCTCATCGGGTTTGGGCACCTGAATTTTCATGCCGGAAAAACTACGCCCAGCCAGCACCTGCTCTTCATTAAGTCGCCTCAAATACTCGGCGACAATGGCGCGGTCTATTGCGCGCCCTGTCAACTCCAGGCTACCCGACGCACTCACCGAAATCCCGGTGAGCCAGATCCCCTGAGTCGTACGTCGGGCCAATGCCTTCAGCACGTCCACATACCCGTTACCGGGAACCGGAGCGCCGCTGCCGGCTGCGGCCATTACCGCATCCCGTGCCTCAATCTGCGCCCGGAGTTTGTCCAATTCCGACTGCAAGGAAGCATCCGGCTTGGCACTGGCGACTTTCAGCGTCAGCAGGGAAACCCTGTCTTGGAAGGTCTTCAATTGGTCCGCCGCCGCCGCTGCGTCGGCTTTGAATGCCTGCAAACGGGCGGTGCAGATTGTCCCCAACACACCAACCAGCACCAAACTCGCAAGAACAGCCCATGCCACATTAGCGGGGGAGACAAAATCAATCTTCGGCCGCAGGGCGGGATTGAGCAGATTGATCTGTTGGCTCACGCCGCGCTCCCCCTCAGTGCGGCCCCGATGGTGGTGAGACATTGCGCCTGACGCACGGGATTTTCCAATCCCGGAATGGCGCTGATATCCAACACATCGGCAAGGCTAAGGACGTCCACGGGCATGCCCAGATAATCGGCTAGGAACGTCTGCAGGGACTGGCTTTTCGCTCCCGGGGCAATCAGCAGTTTTTGGATTGGGATCGCGCTGAATTGACGGTCAAAATTATCCAGGGACCGCTGCAACTCCAAACCAATCCGTTCCAGCAACTGCTCCAGCCGGGAGGGGTCCGCGGATTCCAACTGCCTGCTGCCCACCTCCACCCGCCGCACCATGCAAAGCTCGCCTTGCGCGGTAAAGGTCAGGATGCCGCCAGCCTCGTCCAATGCCAGGAATGCCAAACCACGGCCTTCTGTCTCGCTCAGCGCGGCAATATTACGCTGGGCCATTTCCGCAATATCGATGACCTGCAAATCCACCTTGGCATCAAAGAACTGACGCATCAGGGACGCCACCACATCATTCTTGCAGGCTGCCACATAGATGCTCTTGGCCCGCCCCTGGGCGCCCGTCGCAGGCACTTCCAACACATCCAGAGAAGCCTGATCCGGCGGGAAATCGATCATGTCCTTGATCTTCCAGCGCACCGCCTCTTTCATGTCCGCCTTGGCAACGTCGGGCGCCTCGGTTTGGAAGAACTGGTAGCCGCCTTGGGGCAATACGGTAACGCAGGGATTCTTGTCCAGCGCGAACGCGCCTCGCACAGCACTTAGGGTAGTGACTTCATCCGCGCCCCGTTCAAAGGACGCCAGCAATTCCACCTTGGGGCGCCCGCTTCCGTTGCGAATACGTGCGACATCAATCCGTCCCGGATAGAGACAGACTGCGGTCAACCCCGATGAATTGCGCTTACCCAGCGGCAACATTTCCCCCACTTAGCCATGATTCAATAACCCAAGCGAAGGATAACGGGGGGGCACCCAGGCAATCGCCCGGTAAAGCCGTGAAAAACAGGCCAATTAGGCAAGCCTAATGCCACGTCAGATCAATACCGCTCCCGGCGATAGACGACCTTGTTATTCCCCTTGAACACGCCAAAGGTTGCCCGCGCCGTCGGGTCGGTCGCTGTGGCGGAACGCCAGGGATACTCCAACCAGCTCGGCAAGTTGAGCGTCAGATCCAGATAACCCGTCACGCCGGGCGCCGATAACGATAATCCCAGGTTCCCGGCCAAGGCGGTTGCGGTACCGCAAGCGCCGCTATTGCAGGTCAGCGCCGTGGTTCCCACGGTGAGCCCTGTCGTCGGGCTCAACACGTTCTGTGGCGATGTCGGCGCTGCCGACAAGGCGGTACAGTTGTCGCTTGCATTCTGGGCCCAACCTTGCCCGCTGTAGTACTCGGCCAGGGAGGTGACCGGCAAGGCCAGGAGTTCCGAGCCATAGGCATTGGCCATGCGGAAGCGCCCAGTCATGAATTGGTTGCTCGACATCACGGTACTCGCCACGGTCTGGGATGTGTTGATGGTGTAAGTCCCCGCACCACCCGTCCCCGTGACCAGCGCGGTGATCGTTGTCCCCGCTGCCACTCCGCTGCCGGATATCGATTGGCCGACAGCAAGCGTCCCGCAGCCAACGGCGGTTACCGTCAGTGTCGTACCGGCTATCGAGCCGACCCAGGCGGCGCCGTTGTCAAAACAGACGGGTACCGCGCTGGTGATAGCCGTGCTGCTTACGGTTTGCGACGGGAACACGGTATAGGTTCCCGTCCCGCCGGTACCCGTTCCCAACGCCGTGATGGTGGTTCCAGCAGACACGCCGGTGCCGTACAGGACTTGGCCAATGGACAAAGTTCCCGATGTGACCGCAGAAACCGTGAGCGTCGTTCCCGAGATGGCCCCGGTCACTGCCGCACCGCTTCCTCCATTGATGGAACTGGGGTTGCCGGTAACGCCCGCCTCGTTGAGGTCTTCCAGCAACACATACATTCCCAGTATCGGGGAGTAAGGCGCCACGGGCGATGTAGCAGAACGCAACAAAGCCAAGGTGTCGCCAGCGCCGAAGGTCAGCGTGCCAGTTCCATTGTTACCGCTGGTAATCGTGGCACTGGCGGTGGCCAAACCGCTGCTGTCCCAGCTTGGCGTCGTCGAGGGAGCGGCTGCCAGATAACTGGCGGTGAGCTTTGTCTTGGTCGTTCCGTCCAATCGGATAGACGCGCATGTGGTGGTCGGCGCGGTGCAATTACTGCTGGATAAATTAAGGGGGCTGGCCAGTTTCCAGATGCCGCCACTCCCCACTGTGCCCAGATAGTTGGCCGTGACGGCCGGCGTGGATGCCGCGCTCAATGCTTTCACCGTTACGCTTGGCGCATTGCTGAAACCGAAGGGCTGTCCCAAATAGGTGAACGTTCGCTTGGGTGATGGGGCGGATGCGTTGCAACTGGCGTCCGCCGTATTAAACGTCTTGAACAAAGGCGTATTGAGATTGACCTGAAAACTGGCCGGTACGAAACGCCCGGTGTAGGTGACCGAGTTCGATCTGAAATAGCGTTGCGACTTGGTCGAATCCGCGGCGTCCACGGCGGTAAAGGTCCGGTCCTCCAGTTCCCAACTGAACGCCCCGGCCTCGCTATAGGCTGCACTCGATGTTGACAAGGCGCCGCTGCTGTAACTCCAGCTGCTGACGGCAAACGCCCCGGGGACGCAGGTATAGCCGTTAGAAGCACAATAGCTCGGGTCCGGCAGCACGAGATTCCCCGGAACCAAGGTTGGCTGTCCCTGATAGTTGCTGGTGGTGGTGCCGGCATTGTTCTTCGCCACAATGCCTGAGATGTTGAATGGGGCGCCGGCCGCGTGAACAACGCCCCCACTTGCACTCATGGCAATGCTGTTCTGGAGCGTACGAGAGGTACCGGCCGTCGTCCAGGTACCATCCTGCGCCGCCACCCCCGTTGTGCTCAGGTAGGAAGGACGAATGGAAAACGCGTCCGACGAGCAGCCGTACTGGCCGTTGCTGTTGTTGGTGATTTTTACCCGCACTATCGGCCAGGAGTTCACCGGCGTCACGGTGGACATGGTGATTCGACTGCTTCCGCCCCCACCCGGGAAACTCTGGTTGAACGCGGCCAGTCCCGAATCCAGGCCGGAGGTGATGACAGACCAGCTGGAGCGACAACCGCTGCTGTCCATCGTTCCGGAATCGTCACTGGCATTGAGGAATTGGATGTTAACTGTGGCGCTGGAATTGGATGGCGAGCCGCTTCCGTTCAATGACACCACATCCAGGTTGCCCGACGTGGTGCCATTACCTGACGCAAAGGATTGCCCGGCCACCTTGGTGCGGATCAGGCCCGAGGTGGCGCCGCTGGCAGTATTGGTTTCGAAGGCATTGAAACGGCCCAGGGTCGCGCCGCAAATGGCACAGGAACGCAGACTGCCATCCCGCTGCAAGCCCTGCACTTCGTTGTTGTAGATGGAGGCAATCTCCGTGGCCGCCAGCACGCTGTTGTATACCTTGACCTCATCGATGTTGCCAACAAGGCGGAAGCCTGAGTTCGCTTCAGCTCCGGCGGAAGCGTTTTCACCACCGATGGATGCGGTTCCCGAATCGCTACCCCAACTTCCCGTGTAGGTTTGCGACACGTTTGCCACGAGGCCTGATGCGCTATAGATGTATAAGGTTCTGGTCTTCGCCGTCGCATCGTGGACCGCAACAACGAGATACCAAGTATTGGCGCTGATGAGCGAGGATGTATCAAAAATAACGGGACTGACATTGCGCGAGAAGAAACGCAGCGCACCGTTCCCGCTACTGCAATCCACACTGCCGTCGTTACAGCCATCGCCCAGGCTGATGGCGAAACCACCGGTGTTGTTCTGGTCATCCACGAAAATCCGCTGACCGCTCTTGGTTGGGTTGGAAGACTTGAACCAGGCGGTAATTGTGAAGTTGGTATATCCAGACGTATTTCCCAGATTGGGAAAGCTGGAGGGCAAAGATACATAGCCCGTCGAGCCATCAAAACCATAACCGGTGCACATTTCCCCACTCGAAGCCACGGTGATCCCGGAGCCAAAGGTGGCGTTGTAGACCGTACCGTTGCCACTCGAATCGGCTGCGGTAGTGCCCGCACATTCGTCGAAGTAGTACTCGGCGATGGGCAGCGTCGGCTTGTAAAAGCGCAGCGCGGAATAAGCCAGGGAGTTGATGGTCGCCAGGTCTACCAAACCGTAGTCCGAAGTACTCAACTGCCATCCCACCTGCCCCACGCCCTGAGATACGTTGGCGATGTCTTTGTACTGGTAAACGAAATCGCCGCTATCCAACAAAATCATCTGGACATTGAACAAGCTGTTGCCGCTATTCCATTCCTTCATCTGGGACCAGGTCACCACAAAGCAGGCGTTGGTCGCCGAAATGGGGCAGTTACCGGTGGTGTAGGCTTTGTAGGTGACCCTCCCGGCGCAGCCAGCGGAACCGGCACCCGCCGGGCAAAAGTCCGCCCCATAGACGCGCATGGTGTTGTTCATGTTGGCGTCGGGATAGCTGTAAGGATAGGTTGGTGGCGGTCCTTGGGATTGGGTGCCATAGCCGCAATAATTGTTATTGAACTGCAGGCGGCCATTGGAAATGATGCGCACCTGGGTGTAGGTCGTGGCGCCGTAGGTGAAGTTGAATCCCAGGTTGATGGGCGCCGTGCCATCATCGTCCACCGGGGCGCTATTCCAGGCGGCGCACTGGGATGACCCACCCCAGGTCACGTCGGTATGGCTGGTGTTGTCTATCCAATTAAGCGTGGCCGGCGCATAACCATAGGTTGCAGCCTGGCCGACACCGAGCCAGCCCAGACAGAAAAAAAACAGGCAGGCAGCAGCATAGCGGATTGCGTTGGGGCGGTAATCGGCTGCATCCATGGATTCACAGGGCTCCTTTGATCCCATGCTTGCGGGTGTGATTCATTTAATTCGTCACCAGCGTCGAAAGCCGTCGCTCCACATAAAGATTGGGCAGGCTGGCGGACGTGTTGGGACACGTGGCATTGTTGCACGCAGTAGCGATGATTTGATAGGAGACCGGGGAGGAGGCACCTTCAACGTAGGTGGCGCTGGTGCAGTCCACCCTAACAGTGACATTGGTCATCCCTTGTAAAGACGGAAACGTCACCGTCGCCCCGGCCGCGCTCCGGCAGTTGGTGCTGAAGGTGCCGGCGGTGTTGTTGATGACTTGATACACACCCCAGTCCACCCCGGCCCGAGCGCCCTGCAAGACAACAGAGCCCGTCACATCTTGCGCGAAGCCCAGTTGCTGGGTGCCACTGATGGTCACCATGAACGCACCCAGGGCGGCCAGAATCACGACGATGAAGATCGCCGCCGCCGTGGTGAAGCCCGATTGTTGGCGCTCAGGGCTGGTTGTCCACATGGATCTCATGATAGAGCGTGACCGATTCGCTTCCTCGGGTAATGGTCAGGGACAGTGACAGCACGGCATCCCGCTGGCTCACACCCTGGGCATAGGTAATGGTGCAGGCCGAGATGTTATCGGCCAACACCGCATTCGTTCCCGTTGCGAAGGCTGTGGGCTGGGTTAAGGCATTCCACGTCCCGGCGCCGGTGGCGTATCCGGTGTATCGCTTCAGTTGCCCTTGCCCGTTGCCCGATGCATCAAGAGCGCCCAGCGTGCCCGTACATCCATAGGACACCGGGCCCGTACTGGGGACAAAGTTGACGCGATGCCCCGGGGAATCGAAAGGTAGAGGATTGCTGGTCGCCGTGAAGGAGATGCCGGTTCCATAGGTCACGCCGCCAGACAAGGTGCTGATGACGCTGGTCAGCGTCCTGCGGTTGCATCCCTCATAAGCATTGGCTCCCAAGTTTCCACAAGCAGCGGTACAGGTGGTATTTGAACATTGCCCGGTATTGAAGACGGTCAGGTAGTCGCCGACGGAAGCCGATACCGGGCTCACCCCGAAAACATCGAATCCGGCTTCAGTAGTGGACAAGGAAAAATCCAGGATATTGGAACTCCCTCCTCCCGCTTCCACTCGATAGCGCACGCCATCCTCAGTGGGAATGAATTCGACATAATGGCTTGAAGCGTCCACCCGTACAGAATTGGGGACCGCCATGCGCACGTCACGGCCTATAAAACGCAGGGCGCCGTCAGCAATGTCAGACAGCACCGCCCGTCGGGTGGACTCCACATAGCCCTGCACCGGCTTGGCGATGAAAACGGCCACCACGCCGGCCAAAATGCCGGTGATGACGATCACGACGACCGCCTCAATCAAGGTGAAGCCGCGCGCCCTAGTCATTGTTGAACTTGTAACCGGTCAAGGTATATGAACTGCTCGCCTTGCAATCCCGCACCGTGACGGTGACGATCCGATAGTTGGCGGTTGTTACCGCATCCCCCGCCGCAATGGTGCCGCCGGAAAAAGTGGCGCCAGGTGTGGTTACCGCGACGGACAAGTCGTAATTGGGCAGGACGATATTGGCTGCGCTATCGATAGACCGGATACCGATGGTCGCCCCCGTACAGATTCCGTTGGGATTACTGCCATAGCCATTGAAGTCGCTGACATTGTCAAACTTGGTGCGATCACAGGAAGCGAGGACAGGACATCCGGCGGGCACATAGCCACCGGAAGGATTTGAGAAATTGCTGTTCAGCACTTCCTCCATCATGGACTCCGCAACCGCAAACGCCTGCTTCTGCCGCACCGGATCAGCGCTGCCCCGGGTTACCGTGGTGAACACGCTCAGCACACCCGCCAGCGCCACGCTGACGATGACGATGAACACCACCAGTTCAATCAGCGTCAGGCCAGCAGAGCGTCTAATGAACATAGCCCGTGCCCTGTTCCACCCTAATGGACGGCTGGCCTGTCATGGTAATCGTGGTGGTAGCCGATGCCCGGCCCTGGGGATCGAAGTAAAAGCTACTTGCCCCCAGCGTTACCGACGAAGGGGGGCAAATTTTGTTTGTGCCGCAACTGTTGTTTGCGCCTGGAAGGCTTATCGCAACCGAACATGTGGGTGGAACAGTCACACTCTCGGGCAGCCGTGGATCAAGCTGAAAACTCAATCCTGTCGTATTGCCGGTAATGCACACATAGCGACGACTGGCGACAGCAATTTTTCTGGCGTACTGAAGGGCGGATGCCGCCTGATCGTGAAAACCGGCTTGATCGAAATCTGCTCTGTTGGCGAAGCGCGGCATGATGGTTGCCGCCAAAATGCCAACGACAATTATCACGATAACCAATTCAACGAGAGTGTAGCCTTTAGCCAAAATAGGGTCCCAAGGACTAGGCCAGAAAGACAAAAGGGCGACTACACGGTCGCCCTTTCCCCTCGGCAAAAACTAATTAGCCGGTGCAAATAACGGTCGCAGTAGCAGTTTGTCCGTTGTTGGTGAGAGTGCAAGATTTCGTTGTGCCAGCGGTGGCCCCGGAGCAATTTGCATCAGTGCCAGAAATAGTAGTACCAGTTGGCAGAGCGCCGCCTGTCAAAAGTGCCGCAGTAGCCGCACAGGCGCCAGTAGAACTCAGCGAAATAACACCCGAGGCCCCCGAACTAATTTGGTATTTAGCGTAATTCATGGATGAAGCGGAAGATAACGAACCCGCCACACCAGCTGCGGCAGCACTAGCAGCATCACTCTTAAAATCAACAAACTTAGGCAAGGCAGTCGCCGCCAAGATACCGAGGATGACTATCACCACCACCAATTCGATCAGCGTAAAGCCCCGATTCGTTTTCATTCCAATCTCCCGAATTAACAACCAGACGTAATAACCGAAGTCGCGGGTGCGGTGATAACGCCTGTCGCACTAACTGCCTTCGCGTAGAAAATCGAACATGCCCCTGCGGTGCCGCCGGTAACGTCGAACCGGGTACCAGAAGCAGTACCAGTAGCAACAGCGGTCAAGCCATCCGCTGTCGGATTGATTTGTGCCGCAAAATCGATCCCACCAGTCGGTTCATCAGGGTAGCCGTACACCATGGCCACCGATTGGCCATCCATCAACACGGTACTGGTAGCACTCTTGGGGGCGCAGGGGGAGGCGATCGTACCGGAAACGGCTGCAGAATCCAGTTCGCACCGGGATTTCGCCAATGCCGCCGCGGATCGGATGGAGCCAAAAATCGCGTTCGCCTTGGCCGTACGCGCATCCTTCTGCGCATCAATAAAGCGAGGCAAGGCCACCGCCGCCAGGATGGCGATGATGGTGATGACGATGATCAATTCGATCAAAGTAAAGCCGGTAGAGTATTTTTTCATCTTGACAACCTTATCAGCTAATCCCTGTCAGGGAACCCCTATCAGTGCACTTAACGGCCGATTTGAACATAACTTTATATATACGTAACAAGGAACTGGCGCACATTCACTGCCCAACTTCCATTTCGACCAATTTTACGCCTGAATCCTGACCTCCGGACCTTACCACCTGCCAGCGCAATTCCATGTACGCCCCCCCGGGGAACCCTGAAGACTGGGGGCGATACACCAGCATGCGACGAGGCCGGTCAAAATACCAGCAGCCGCGTACGCCCTGTGGTGGCGCATCCAGTTCGCCCAAGTAACCGGCAATATTGCCGCCCAACCAGCGCACCGGATTAGTACCGACAAGATTCGGCAACTCTCGCTGCCGCCCTTCCATCAACAACTCCGATACCTGCAAACGCATGCCGGTACGCATGTTGCGGATATTCATGTCCACCATGTCCCGCTCGACAATGCCCTGATAGCGGCCCAGGAAAGACAGCATGGCCCAAGCCAGAGCGGCGACAACCAGCGCCACAACGGCCAGTTCCAACAGAGAAAAGCCGCCTTGTCGACATTTCATCTCCGTCAGTGCTTGCCCGTGGCGACCTTGCCCAGGTCCCAGATCGGCAGGAAGATGCCCAAGGCCAGGATCAGTACCAGAATGCCGAGGAAAACGATGAGGATGGGTTCGATCTGGGCCGAGAGGGTCTTGAGTTCGTACTCCACTTCCCTTTGGTACATGTCGGATACCTCCTGCATCATGTCGTCCAGGGCGCCTGACTCCTCGCCCACCGCGATCATCTGCAACACGACGGGGGTGAATATCCTGGCAGTAATGGCCACCCGCAACACGCTTTCGCCCCGTTCGATGTTATCCCGCATGGCCTCCACCTTGCGCGCCATGAAGGCATTGTCCACCGTCTGGGCCACCACGGACATGGCTTGCACCACGGGTACGCCACTGCGCAAGGCCAGAGCCAGGCTGCCAGCAAAGCGGGACAAGGTGGCCTTTTGCACGATCTTGCCGGCGACGGGGATTTGCAGTTTGAGCTCGTCCCAGCGCAGCTCCCCGGCCACGGTGCCAGTCCAGGATTTGAACGCCACGACGGCACCGACTGCGCCAAGCAGCAACGCCCACCACCAAGCCACCATGAAATTGGAGAAGGCCAGCAGCACTCGCGTCATCAAAGGCAATTCTGCGCCAAACCCCTGGAATACCTTGGCGAAGGCGGGGATGACAAAGATGTTCACCACCACGATGGCGGCCCCCATGGCCATCACCACAAAGCTTGGGTAACGCAGGGCGGATTTCACCTGCTGGCGCATGAACTGCTCGAATTCCATGTGATGGAACAGGCGCAGGAAGATGGCCTCTAGCAGACCGGACATTTCGCCCACCCTCACCATGGAGATGTAAAAGGGGGAGAAAACCTTCGTATGCCGGGCAAAGGAGACGGACAGTTCACGGCCGGAATCCAGGCTGTTGCGGATGTCCTGGATCAGATCCTTCATGGATTGCTTGAGGGAGGATTCCTGCAAGCCCATCAGGGCCCGCATGATGGGTACGCCGGCTTTCATCAGTGTGTAGAGCTGGCGAGTGAACAGCGTGATGTCGATGTGGGCGACTTTTTCCTCGAAGAACTTGGACAGGTCGAAACTCAGGCTCCCCATCCCGCCGCTGCCGCCGGCGGACTGCTTGATCTCGAGGGGAGTGATGCCCTGGTTGAACAGCGCACCTGCCACGGCGGACGCATCGCCGCCTTCGAGCACTCCCTGGACCATCTTGCCGCCATTGTCGCGGCCTTTGTAGGCGAAATTGGGCATCGTTCAGTTCCTGCGCATCATTCCTCGTATTGGCTGCTGATGCGCATGGCGTCTTCCACCGAAGTACGGCCGGCGATGACGAGGCGTACCGCATCCCGGCGCAGGGTGTTGCCGCCCATTTGTTTGCGCGCGGCCTGGACGAAGGCGTTGGGGTCGTCTTGGTTGGTGGCTTGGACCACTTCGTTGGTCATTTCCAGCATTTCGTATACGCCGGTACGGCCCTGGTAGCCAGTACCGTTGCAATGGGTGCAGCCGACGCCCTTGATGTATTTCTGCGCATCCACCCGGTCATGCAGCTCCAGGCGCAACCATTCCCGCTCGTTGGGCGTGGGAGTATAGGGCGCGGCGCAGCTTTCGCACACCACTCGCACCAGACGCTGGGCCAGCACCATCTGCAAGGACAGGGCCACCATGTAATGGGGCACGCCCATGTCGAGCAGACGGATGGGCGTGGACAGCGCATCGTTGGTATGCAGGGTGGACAGCACCATGTGGCCGGTCATGGCGGCGCGCATACCGATCTCGGCGGTTTCCTGGTCGCGCATTTCGCCCACCAGCACGATGTCCGGATCCTGGCGCAGGGCCGTGCGCAACACGCGACTGAAGGTGAGGTCGATCTTTTCGTGCACCTGCACTTGGTTGAGGCCGGGCAGGCGGTATTCCACCGGGTCTTCCACGGTGATGACTTTTTTGTCGGTGCCGTTGAGTTCATTCAAAGCGGCATACAAGGTGGTCGTTTTGCCCGAGCCGGTGGGGCCGGTCACCAACACCATGCCGCTGGGGCGGTGCACCGCTTCCCGCAACCGATCCAGGATGCGCTTGGGGATATTCATGGAATCGAGGCGCAGCAAACCGGTGTTCTGGTTGAGCAGACGCATCACGATGGATTCGCCGAACTGGGTGGGCATGGTGGAGATACGCACATCCACCTTGGCATTACGCAGGTGGATGACGAAGCGGCCGTCCTGGGGCAGGCGCTTTTCCGAAATATCCAGGCCCGACATCAGCTTCAGGCGCAGGGACACGGCGCCGGCGATCTTCTGGTCGGCCTCGGTTTGCACATGGAGCACGCCGTCGATACGGAAGCGGATGCGCAGGTTCTTTTCCTGGGGCTCGACGTGGATGTCCGAGGCCCGCAGCCGCAGGGCTTCCTCGAACACGGTTTGCAGCAGCTTAACCACCGGCGCATCTTCCTGCCCCGTGGACAAGCCCAATAGCTCGCCGAACTCCACTGGCACGTCGCCCAATTCGGAGGTCAGCTCCTTGGCCAGGCCGGCGATTTCCTCGGTCTTGCGGTAGGTGCGGTCGATGGTGGCCAGCACCTGGGATTCGGTGACCACCGCCAGTTCGATGTCGGTGTGGAGCACCCGGGCCAACTCGTCGTAGGCCACCAGGTCGGTGGGGTCGGACAGGCCCACCAGCAGGGCGCCGCCCCGGTCCTCCAGCACCACCGCACGGAAACGGCGGGCCTGGGCCTCGGGCAGGCGCTGGATCAGCTCATTATTGAGGGGGTAGGTACGCAGGTCGATGAAAGGCGCCTGCAACTGCCGGGCAAGGGCCTTGGAAATGCCTTCCTCGGTGACGTAACCGCTGTCCACGAAGATGCGGCCCAACTTGCGGCCGCTGCGCTTCTGTTCGTCCAGGGACATTTTCAACTGCTCGTCCGTGAGCAGGCCTTGCTGGATCAGCAAATCGCCGAGACGGATTTTTTCTGGACGCGCCATATGCAATCAACCTTTCGCTGCCGCCGGGCCATAATGCGGCCCACTCCTCATTACGCACACCACCCCTACAGTGGGGCCAGCCTACCAGCCCAGCCATGTTCCACATCGTCCTATTTCAGCCGGAAATCCCCCCCAATACCGGGAACATCGTGCGTTTGGCCGCCAATACGGGCAGTCGGCTGCATCTGGTCAAACCCCTGGGTTTCGACGTTGCGGAAAAGTCCGTGCGCCGCGCCGGCATGGACTATGCGGAATTCGCCCAGGTGCAGGTGCAAGATGACTGGGCTGCCTGCCGCGCCGCCCTGGGAGAGCGCCGCCTGTTTGCCCTCAGCACCAAGGGCAGTACGCGCCATGATCTGATGCAGTATGCGGACGAGGATGTGTTCGTCTTCGGCCCGGAAACCCGGGGCCTGCCGATGGACATGTTGGAGAGTTTTCCGCCAGGGCAACGCATCCGGCTGCCCATGGTGCCGGGCAACCGCAGCATCAATCTCTCAAACGCGGTGGCGGTGACGGTGTTCGAAGCCTGGCGGCAACTGGGTTTTCCCGGCGGGGTCTAGGCCGGGGGCGGGGACTCAGGCTTCGGCCTTGGGATCACGCCCCATCAACTGCTCCACCACCTGCTGCGGGGTGACCCGTCCGTCGAGTACCTCGCAGACCGCCTTCGTGATGGGCATATCCACGCCAAGCTGGGCCGCGCGACTGGCCACTTCCCGGGCGGTCAACACGCCTTCGGCCACATGCCCAAGATCCCGGGTAATGTCGGCCAGGGCCTTGCCCTGAGCCAGGGCAAGGCCGACACGGCGGTTACGGGAAAGATCGCCGGTACAGGTGAGGATCAGATCGCCCATGCCGGCCAGGCCCATGAAGGTTTCCCGCCGGGCGCCAAGGGCCATGCCGAAGCGGGTGATTTCCGCCAGGCCCCGGGTCATCAACGCCGCCCGGGCGTTAAGGCCTAGGCCGAGGCCGTCGCAAACGCCGCAGGCAATGGCCAGCACGTTCTTCACCGCGCCGCCCACTTCCGCCCCCACCAGATCATCATTGGCGTAGAGCCGCACGCGGCTGCCATTGAGGGCCTGCACCATGGCGGTGGCAAAAGCGGTATCGGCAGAGGCCAGGGCCACCGCCGTCGGCAGGCCGCGCGCCACTTCTTCGGCAAAGCTGGGGCCGGTGATCGCGCCGTGAGGCGCCGTGGCGCCAAACTCAGCCACCACCTGATGGGGCAATAAACCGCTGCCGGCTTCCAGGCCCTTGCAAGCCCACAGGAAGGGCAGCCCTGGCGCTTGCCGCACCAAGGCTTCGACGCTGGCGCGCAATCCGGCCATGGGCGTAGCGATAACCACCAAATCCGCGCCGGCAAAAGTGGGGGTGGCCGTCACCGCCAAGTCTGGCGGCAAGGTGCAACCGGGTAGGTAGCGGCTGTTCTCCCGAGCAGAAGCCAGGGCTTGCGCCTGGGCGGCATCCCGGGCCACCAGTGTGACCTGGTGGCGGCCGGCAAAGGCGACGGCAAGCGCAGTGCCCCAGGCACCGGCGCCGAGAACAAGGATATTCATGGCAAGGAAAGAATCAGAGGCCCCATACCTGGGCCACGCGAACGAAGCCGGATTGGCCGTCGCGGTGCTTCACCTTGACCCAGCCTGCAGGTCCGGCTTCCAGCCAGTTCAGGACCACATCTTTCTCCGCTTCGAACACCAGGGGAGCCTTATCGTCGGCCTGAGCTCTTACCTGGGCTTTGTCGACACGGACCATCACAGTCCGCTGCGGGGAAAGTGACCTGTTCTCTATCCAGGCCATATTGCCCTTGGCATCCCGCACCTTGCTCCAGGCATCCTGCGCCAACACCAACTCCACCGGCGTGCCGCGGGCGATGACAAACAGGCGTTTGGCCTTCGCCGCAGGCGCATCCCACAGCACCGCCGCTTCAGTGGCGGAACGGTAGTCCAACGCCCAGGCGGCCGGTACGGCCAGCAGCATGGAAAATGCAAGGAGGAAACGGGAAGAGCGGGGCACGGTAAGGCCTTACTGGATCGGCACTTCTGAGGGTGCGCCCTGCTCGGCCTGACGCTGTTGGTACAGCGCTTCGAAATTCACCGGGGCGAGGATCACCGGGGGGAAGCCGGCACGGTTAACGGCATCCGACACCGCTTCCCGGGCATAGGGGAACAGGATATTGGGGCAGGCGATGGCCATGATCGGCTCGATGCTCTCCTCGGGCACACCTTCGATGCGGAAGATGCCGGCCTGGGCCACTTCCACCAGGAAATAGCCCTTGTCGTTGTTCTTGGCCGTCACGGTGACGGTGAGCGCCACTTCGAACATGCCCTCGCCCACGGCATTGCCGTTGTTCTGGATCTGCACTTCGATAGCGGGGGCTTCCTGCTCCATGAAGATGAAGGGCGCGTTGGGCACTTCCAGGGACAGATCCTTGACGTAAAGTTTTTCGATGCTGAAGACGGGTTGTTGTTCGCTCATGATATGGATTGGTCAGGTTGAAAAGAGTCAGGCAGCCAGCAGGGAATCCAGCTTGCCTTCGTGGTCCAGGGCGGCAAGGTCATCGTAGCCGCCCACGTGGGTTTCGCCGATATAGATTTGGGGCACTGTACGCTGGCCAGTTTTCTCCATCATTTCAATGCGCCGGCCAGGATCCAGGTCCACCCGCACCTTTTCGATCTCGGTCACGCCCTTGGCGCGCAACAATTGTTCTGCCCGCACGCAATAAGGGCAGACACCGGTGGAATACATCAAAACCTTCGCCACGATGCCGCTCCTTATTACTTGGTGGTCAGGGGCAGGTTGGCCTCGCCCCAGGCGGTAATACCGCCGTTGAGATTGAATACCTGGTTGAACCCGGCTTTTTGCAATTGCTTGCAGGCGCCGGCGGAACGCATGCCGCTGGCGCAACAGACGATCACCGGCCGCTCCTTGAATTTCTCGATTTCGTGCAAACGCTTTTCCAACTGGCCGAGGACGATGTGGCGCGCATTGGCGATATGCCCGGCGGCCCATTCGTTGGCTTCCCGCACATCCACCACCAGGGCGTCCTCCCGGTTGATCTTGAGGGTCGCCTCCGCCGTGCTGATGCCGTTGCCGCCGCCCTTGAGCAGCTCCCACACCAGCAAACCGCCGCTGGTCAGGGCCAGGACGACGAGAAAAATGTTCTGCTGCACAAACTCCATCATGTCTTTCTTACCTTGCTGTTGAGTGTTGTCGAATTCATTTGCCTTCGGGCGATACGCCGCAGAACACTTCCCGCATCATGCCGATCAGTTGCAGCGTGCGCTGGTCCGCTACCCGGTAGAACACCCGGTTGGCGTCCTTTCGGGTCTGGAGTACCCCCTTCTCCCGCAGGATGGCCAAGTGCTGGGAGATATTGCTCTGGGAAGTGCCCACCGCGTCCACGATGTCCTGCACACAGACCTCTTCGTCGCCGATCACGCACATGATCTTGAGGCGCAAGGGATGGGCGATGGCCTTGAGGGAACGGGCAGCAGTTTCGATCTGCTCCTGCTTGTCCTTGAGGTCTTCGATGGGATGTTTCATGGCCATGGGGGATGGGCTGGGTGGGTAACGGGGCAAAGGGGTACGGGCAAGTATTATAGAATACCGGGTTTTAGTGCCGTTTCCCGCGTGTTGCGCGGGTTTCCGGCAGTTTTCATCAGGAATTACGGGAATCGACTCCATGTACAAGATAGTGTTGCTGCGCCACGGCGAATCCACCTGGAACAAGGAAAACCGCTTCACCGGCTGGACCGACGTGGATCTGACTCCCCTTGGCGTCGAGGAAGCCGTGGCCGCCGGCCAACTGCTCAAGGAAAAAGGGTTCAGCTTCGACCTGGCCTTCACTTCCGTGCTCAAGCGCGCCAACAAGACCCTCAACATGGTGCTGGAACAACTGGGCCTGCTGTGGATTCCCGTTGAGCATTCCTGGCGCCTCAACGAACGCCACTACGGCGCCCTGCAAGGCCTCAACAAGGCTGAAACCGCTGCCAAGTTCGGCGATGAGCAGGTATTGATCTGGCGCCGCGCCTACGCTATCGCCCCCCCCGCCCTGGAGGAAGGCGACGAACGCCTGACCCTGGACGATCCCCGCTACGCCGGCCTGCCCAAGGGCAAGTTCCCCCGTACCGAATGCCTGCAAGACACCGTGGCCCGGGCCGTGCCTTATTGGGAAACCGTGATCGTGCCGCAAATCCTGGCCGGCAAGCAGATTCTGATCGCCGCCCACGGCAACAGCATCCGCGCCCTGATCAAGTACCTGGACAATGTCTCCGATGACGACATCGTCGGCCTCAACATCCCCACCGCCCAGCCCCTGGTCTATGAGCTGGACGAGAACTGCCGCCCCATCCGCAATTACTACCTGGCCGATCCCGCGGCCATCGCCGCCGCCCAGGCTGCGGTAGCCGCTCAAGGGAAAGCAAAAGCTTGAAAGCTTCAGCCACGGGGGGCACGGGGTTAAGAAGATCAACCAAATTCTTTCGTTTCCCCGTGCCTCCTGTGGTCCCCCTGGCCATATTGCTGTTGGCGACATTCGTCCCCGCGGCTTTTCCCGCCCCTGCCGATAACAAGAAAGCCGAACTCAAGAACATCCAGGGCCGCCTTGAGTCCCTGCGCAAGGATTTGTCCAAGAACGAGGAATCCAAGGCCAGCGTCGCCGACCAGCTCAGGGATGCCGAGTCCGCCATATCCACCGCCAACCGCAAACTGCGGGAACTGGGGCAAAGCCGCGGCAGCCTCCAGGCGGAAATCGGGCAACTGGAACAGCAGTCCGCAACCCTGGGCCAACAGATAGAAGCCCAGCAAAAACAGCTCTCTGGCCTGCTCTACCGCCGCTTCCTCCATGGCGAAACCGATGCCCTGCAATTGGTACTTTCCGGCGAAGACCCCAACCGCATCGCCCAGGACCAGTATTTCCTGACCCAGCTATCCAAGGCCAAGGCCCAGATGCTGGGCACGCTGCGGGATTCCCTGGCGGAAAAGCAGCGTCTGGCCGATGCCCGTCGCGATAAGGCGGAGCAGATCGCGGCCATCGAGAAACAGCAACAGGAAAACCGCGCCGCCCTACTGGCCAAACAGAGGGAGCGGCAAGCGGTGTTGGCCCGCATTGCCGACAAGATCAAATCCCAGCGCAAGGAAATCAGCACCCTCAAGGGCAACGAACAGCGGCTATCCAAGCTGATCGAAGGCCTGGCGCGTATCGCCGCCCAAACCCGGGCCAAACCAGTTCCCCAGGAAAAGCCCGCCCGGGAAGGGCGCGAAACTGTTGCCAAACCAGGGCCCGCGCTGCGTAACGATGCCACCCCGGATTCTGGCTTCAGCGGCGTTTTCGCCAGCTTGCGCGGCAAGCTGCACCTGCCGGTGCGGGGCGACGTCAGCGGCCGCTTCGGCGCGCCGCGGGCCGAAGGCGGCACCACCTGGAAAGGCCTGTTCATCCGCGCCGGGGAAGGCAGCGAAGTCAAGGCCGTCGCCCCGGGCCGGGTGGTGTTCTCCGATTGGCTGCGGGGCTTCGGCAACCTCCTGATCGTGGACCACGGCGACAGCTATCTGTCCATCTACGGCAACAACCAGTCCCTGTTCAAGGAAGCCGGCCAGACCGTGAAATCTGGTGAAACAATTGCGGCGGTGGGCAACAGCGGGGGCCAGGGGGAATCGGGTTTATACTTTGAATTGCGTTACCAGGGCCAACCCTTCGACCCACTGAAATGGGCCTCCCTGCGCTGATCGGCAGCTCGATCAACCCTTTTCCACCCCACTTTGTCCGCCCCATCGGCACCCAAGGAAATATTCCATGAGCAACAAGCTGCGCAATTTCGGCCTTATCGGCATCGGCATGATCGCCGGGGTGCTGGTGAGCCTGAACCTCACCGCCATCGGCAAGGACGAGCCCAAGACCGTGGCCGGGCTCCCCATTGAGGAGCTCCGCAGCTTCGCCGACGTATTCAACGCCATCAAGCAGGGCTATGTGGAGCCGGTGGATGACAAGAAGCTGCTCACCTACGCCATCAGCGGTATGCTTTCCAATCTGGATCCCCACTCCACCTACCTGGATGCCGACGCCTTCAAGGACCTTCAGGTCAGCACCCAGGGCGAGTTCGGCGGCCTGGGCATCGAAGTGGGCATGGAAGACGGCGTGGTCAAGGTGGTGTCCCCCATTGAGGACACGCCGGCCTTCAAGGCCGGTATCAAGTCCGGCGACCTGATCATCAAGCTCGACGACACACCCGTGCGCGGCATGACCCTCAACGATGCGGTCAAGCGCATGCGCGGCAAACCCAAGACGCCGATCCGCCTGACCATCATCCGCAAGGGTGAAACCAAGCCCCTGGAAATCACCGTCATCCGCGACAAGATCAAGGTGGCCAGCATCAAGTCCAAGTTGATCGAGGAAGGCTACGGCTATGTCCGCGTCACCCAATTCCAGGAAGAAACCACGCCGGACCTGGTCAAGGCCCTGGACAAGCTGACCAAGGAAAACAAGGCCGCCCTGAAAGGCCTGGTGCTCGACCTTCGCAACGACCCCGGCGGCCTGCTCAACAGTGCCGTGGGCGTCTCTGCCGCCTTCCTGCCGCCCAAGGCCCTGGTGGTGTCCACCGATGGCCGCGTGGACGACTCCAAGCGCAAGTACCTGGCGGTGAGCGACGACTACCAGCGCGGCCGTGGCGACGCCCTCAAGGATCTGCCCCCCGGCACCCGGGATGTCCCCATGATCGTGCTGGTGAACGGCGGCTCCGCCTCCGCCTCCGAGATCGTGGCCGGCGCCCTACAGGATCACAAGCGTGCCGTCATCATGGGCACCCAGACCTTCGGCAAGGGCTCGGTGCAGACCGTGCTGCCCCTCTCCGCCAGCACCGCCATCAAGCTCACTACCGCCCGCTACTACACCCCCAGCGGCCGTTCCATCCAGGCCAAGGGCATCACCCCCGACGTCATCGTGGAGGAAACCGCCAACGGCACCACCTTCGACCGCCTGCGGGAAGCCGATCTGGATCACCATCTGGAGAACGACAAGGACAAGGCAGCCAACGCCGCCAAGGATGCGGAGAACAAGGACGCAAAAACCAAGGCGAAGAACGGCAAGAAGACGGATGGCGAAGAAGACGCGCCGATCAAGCCTATCGAATTCGCCTCCAAGGACGACTACCAGCTCGGCCAGGCCATGAACCTGCTCAAGGCTTGGCAGATCATGCAAAAGAAATAGGAACGCCGTCGCCATGTCCCATTCCGGCAAGATGACCCCTGAAAAAGCCCGCCAATTGCGGGATCAGGAGCGTGGTCTTGCCCGGGGCGGCAACACGCCGATGTTCGACCCCCATCCCGGGGAGCGCAAGCAACGGGAAATACGCTTCGACCACGGCCGGCCGGAACAGATGGAACAGGCCCGTCTGCTGCTGTCCGGCCTGGAGCGACTGGAAGTGGAAGCAGGCCATCACGACAACGGGCTCACGGTGCGCTACAGCATCCTCGACTACACCCTGCAAGGGTTGGAAACGGCGCTGATCCGCCAGGACTTCCACTTGGACAACTCCGTGGTGCACCAGTTGGCCCGGGCCGTCATCTACTTCTGCGAAGAGACCCAGTTGCGCAACATGCAGCAACCGGAACGCCTGCTCAAACAGTCCCACGAGGTGTACTCCAAGGCTTGGGACAAACATCCCCACGGCGACCATGACGACACGCCGCCGGATCTACGGGAAGAAAAATAATCCCCGCTTCGCGCCCTTCCCTAAGGACGCCCGGTTTCCACCGCCCCCGCCCATGAACGACGACCAACTGCTGCGCTACAGCCGCCATATCCTGCTGCCCGAGATCGACATCGAAGGCCAGGAAAAACTGCTGGCGGCCAGGGTTTTGGTCGTCGGTGCCGGCGGACTGGGTTCGCCCGCCGCCCTCTACCTGGCTTCCGCCGGTGTCGGCTCCCTGGTGATCGCCGATGGCGACACGGTGGATGCCAGCAATTTGCAGCGGCAGATCCTCCATCGGGACAGCACGGTGGGTTTGCCGAAGGTAGCCTCGGCCGCCCGAGCCCTGGCCGACATCAATCCGGCCTGCCAGGTGGACACGCTTCCGGCACGGCTGGCGGGTGAGGCCCTGGCGGCGCAAGTCGCCCAGGCCGACGTAGTGCTGGATTGCTGCGACAACTTCGCCACCCGCCATGCCGTGAACCGCGCCTGCGTCGCATTCCGCAAACCGCTGGTCTCGGGTGCAGCGATCAAATTCGACGGCCAGATTTCCGTGTTCGATGCGAGGTTTGAGGATGCCCCCTGTTACCACTGCCTCTTCCCAGAGGCGAAGGACGTGGAGGAATTGCGCTGTGCCGTCACCGGCGTGTTCGCGCCGCTGACGGGCATCATCGGGGCCATGCAGGCAGCGGAAGCGCTCAAGCTGCTGATCGGTTGCGGCAAGACGCTGGCCGGTCGCCTGTTGTTGCTGGATGGCCTGCGCATGGAGTGGCGCGAGATCAAGATACCCCGCGACCCGGCTTGCCCGGTGTGCGCTGCGCGTTAGGCGAAGCGGGCGAGGATGCGCAGGTCGTCTCCCACCATGCGCCGTTCCAACACTTTCAGTTCCCGTTTGCCGGACAGTTCAGTCAGCTCCGGCAGGTTGAACATGCCCCGCGCCGCATCGCCCAACAGCACCGGCGCCTGATAGATCAGCAGTTCGTCCACACAGCCTTCCCGCAGCAGGGAACCGTTGAGCTTGAAACCGGCCTCGGCCATGACTTCGTTGACACCACGCCGCGCCAGTTCTTCCAGCAAACGACGCAAATCCACTTTGCCCTGGCCGTTGGCCAGAACCACCACCTCGGCGCCCCGCTGTTCCAGGGCGGCTATACGCTTCGCATCCTCCGTCGCGGCGGCGATGAGCACCCCGCCCCCTTCCAGGATGCGGGCGTTGAGCGGGGTTTCCAGGCGGCTATCCACCACCACCCGCAGCGGCTGGCGGCTGGCGGGAATATCCCGCACGGTGAGTTGCGGATCGTCATCGCGCACCGTGCCTATGCCGGTGAGCATGGCGCAACTGCGGGCGCGCCAGCGATGGCCGTCACGACGGGCGTCGGGGCCGGTGATCCATTGGGAGTTGCCGTTGTTGAGGGCGGTCTTGCCGTCCAGACTGGCGGCCACCTTGAGCCGCACCCAGGGCCGGCCCCGGGTCATGCGGGAAATAAAACCGATATTGAGTTCTTCCGCCTCGCGACAGAGGAGGCCCGCGCTGGCTGCGATGCCCGCGGCCCGCAGCTTGTCCAGTCCGCGACCCGCCACCTGGGGATTGGGGTCGCCCATGGCGGCCACCACCCGGGACAGGCCGGCTTCGATCAGGGCGTCGGCGCAGGGCGGCGTACGGCCGAAATGGGAACAGGGCTCCAGGGTGACGTAAGCCGTGGCACCAAGAGCCTTGGCGCCGGCGCGGCGCAAGGCGTTGATTTCGGCATGGGGCTCGCCGGCCTTTTCATGCCAGCCCTCACCAACAATCTCACCGTCGCGGACGATGACGCAACCGACCCGGGGATTGGGCGTGGTGGTGTACAAACCGCGTTGCGCCAATTGCAGGGCGCGGGCCATGAAGCCGTAGTCCGCTGCGGAAAAACTCATGCTGCCGGATCGGTCTTGCGGCGGCGGCTGGTGGTGGCGGATACCTCGCGGATGGCATCGGAGAATTCGTCCACGTCTTCGAAGTTGCGATAGACCGAAGCGAAACGGATGTAGGCCACCTTGTCCAGTTTCTTCAGCTCCCGCATCACCAATTCGCCCACCCGCTCCGAGGGCACTTCCCGCTCGCCCAGGCTCACCAATTTCTCGGCGATGCGATCCACTGCCGCGTCTATGCTTTCGGTGGTCACCGGACGCTTGCGCAGGGCCAGCATCATGCTGGCCAACAGTTTGTCGCGGCTGAATTCGGTACGGCTGCCGTTCTTCTTGACGATCTGCGGCGTCTGCAACTCCACCCGTTCATAGGTGGTGAAACGCTTGTCACAGGCGGCGCAGCGGCGACGGCGGCGGATGGTGTCGCCGTCGTCGTTGACCCGGGTGTCGATGACCTGGGTGTCGGGGTCGTTGCAGAAGGGACACTTCATGATGTGCCTCGCTGCCCACTTGCAGGCACTCCGTAGCCCCCCCCTGACAAGGGGGGCTGGGGGGGTTGCGATTTCCATCGTCCAACATTAACCCGCACCCCCTCCCCGTCCCTCCCCTTGTCAAGGGAGGGAGAGAACTTTCCACGTTGGGAAGTGAACTTAGGCACCGTACACAGGAAACTGCTTGCACAGGGCGGAGACTTCATTCCGCACCTTGGCCAGCACAGCTTCATCGTTGGGGGCGTCGAGCACATCGGCGATCAGGTGGGCGATCTTCTCGGCTTCGATTTCAGTGAAGCCCCGGGTAGTCATGGCGGGGGAGCCGATACGGATGCCGGACGTCACCATGGGCTTTTCCGGATCGTTGGGAATGGAGTTCTTGTTCACCGTGATGTGTGCCTTGCCCAGAGCGGCTTCGGCTTCCTTACCGGTGATCTTCTTGGCGCGCAGGTCCACCAGGAAAACATGGGACTCGGTCCGGCCGGAGACGATACGCAGGCCGCGGGAGGCCAGCACCTTGCACATGACCTGGGCGTTCTCCACCACCTGTTCCTGGTACTGCTTGAACTCGGGAGTGAGGGCCTCTTTGAAGGCTGCCGCCTTGGCGGCGATGACGTGTTCCAGGGGGCCGCCCTGGAGGCCGGGGAAAATGGCGGAATTGAGGGCCTTCTCGTGTTCGGCCTTCATCAGGATGATGCCGCCGCGGGGGCCGCGCAGAGTCTTGTGGGTAGTGGAGGTCACCACATCGGCGTGGGGCACCGGGTTGGGATAGTAGCCGGCGGCGATGAGGCCGGCGTAGTGGGCCATGTCCACCCAGAAGATGGCACCCACTTCCTTGGCGATCTTGGCGAAACGCTGGAAGTCGATGCGCAGGGCGTAGGCGGAGGCGCCGGCGACGATGATCTTGGGCTTGTGCTCCCGGGCCAGGGCTTCCATCTTGTCGTAGTCGATCTCTTCCTTCTCGTTGAGGCCGTAGGAGACCACGTTGAACCACTTGCCGGACATGTTCAGGGCCATGCCGTGGGTCAGGTGGCCGCCTTCGGCCAGGCTCATGCCCATGAGGGTGTCGCCGGGTTTGGCGAAGGCCATCAGTACGGCCTGATTGGCCTGGGAGCCGGAATTGGGCTGGACGTTGGCAGCCTCTGCGCCGAACAGTTTTTTCAGGCGGTCGATAGCCAGTTGCTCCACCACGTCCACGTACTCGCAGCCGCCGTAGTAGCGCTTGCCGGGATAGCCTTCGGCGTATTTGTTGGTGAGCTGGGAGCCCTGGGCTTCCATGACGGCGGCGGAGACGTAGTTCTCCGAAGCGATCAACTCGATGTGGTCTTCCTGACGGCGGTTCTCGTCAACAATGGCGGCCCACAGTTCGGGGTCGGTCTTGGCGAGGGTGTTCTGCTTGGAAAACATGGCGCTATCCCTGATTTGAAAGAGGAAAGCGGCGAATTTTACCATCGGAGCGCCAATTCCCCTCTGCTCTTTCCGCCCGTTCCTTCTCGTTTGTGGCGTGGGCGACCCGACAACAAACGTTAAAAATCAAACCATTGCAGAATTCCCCTGAAGGTTGAAGTGAAAA